>NZ_JBRCWE010000063.1:0-27344 GCF_053497555.1 Raineya sp.
ACTTCCTACTTGTAAATGTGGTATTATATACCTTTTTATATTATCTTTGCTTAAGATTTCCATGAAAAGTAATATTTTAGTTTCAGCACCTAAATATACAACTTTCATTGGAAATCTTTTTCAATCCTAAACAACTTCAATTTGAAAAAAATCAAATCCAAGCAGAATTAGAGCAGTTAAGATATAAAATCAATCCACATTTTTTGTTCAACACCTTAAATAGCCTGTATTCTTATACACTTAAAAAATCTGATTTAGCCCCGCAAATGGTTCTAAAAATATCGGAACTGATGCGTTATTTGCTCAAAGATGAAAACCGAGAGCAAGTAAGTCTTGAACAAGAAATAGAAGTGTTAAAAAAATATGTAGATTTGGAAAAACTACGTTTTGGGGATAAATTTGATGTCAATTTTATTGTAAATGGCAATCTTGCTGATAAAAAAATCCCTCCAATGCTTTTGCTCCCTTTGGTGGAAAATAGCTTCAAGCACAACGACTCGGAAACGGAACGACCTTTTGTAAATGTGGTTATTGATTGTAATGAAGAACGCTTTTTTTTCTATGTAGAAAATAGCAAAAGCTCCAATGAAACCCCAAACTCAAGCAATCATTTTAGTACAGGTTTTGGCTTGGAGAATGTCAAAAAAAGATTAAATTTGATTTACGGTGAGGGGAATTACGATTTAGAAATTCAATCTTTTTTTGATAGATTTGTAGTGAATCTTTCCATCAAAACAGACAAAATGCGATGAAAACTTTGCAATGTTTGATAGTAGATGATGAGCCTTTGGCAATAGATATACTTGCCGAATATGTGAAGAAAACACCCAATCTGAGCATATTGACTACTTGTCTCAATGCTTCCGAAGCTATTGAAGTCTTGGGTAGCTCATCTATTGATATTTTATTTTTAGATATTCACTTACCCGGTCTAAATGGTTTTGAAATGCTTTCTCAACTTGAAAATCCACCCTTCACTATCCTTACCACAGCGTATAGTGAGTATGCGTTGCAGTCTTACGAAATAGGCAAAGTAATTGATTATTTGCTCAAACCTTTTTCTTATGAAAGATTCTTGAAATCAATCCAAAAGATTACCCAAATTCAACAATTCAATAAAAGTATAACAGAAACTACACTTAAAGATTTTGTTTTTGTAAAGTCTGATAAAAAAATCCACAAGATTGATATTAAAAACATTTTGTTCATTGAAGCTCTTGGTAATTATCTTAAAATTTACACTCCTGAGCAGGTCATACTTGCACGAGAAAAAATTAGTAATTTAGAAAAACTGCTACCCAATGAAAAGTTTATTCGTACTCACAAATCTTATATTATTGCTTTGCCTTATGTAAAATTTATTGAAGGCAATATCATACATATTGATAAATACAGCGTTCCTATCGGCGAAAATTACAAGAAAATACTACAAAATGTGATTTCTCAAAATATTCTGTAATTTTGCCCGATATTAAAATCAAACATCTATGGGCATACGGTCTTTTTTCGCCAAACCACTCGCTTCCTATATTGTAGCACGTCAGGAAAAATGGGCTAAAAATCCTGAAATATCCCAAGAAAAAGTTTTTCAGACTATCATTCAGCAGGCAAAACATACAATTTTTGGCAAAGAACACGATTTTGCAGGTATTCGCACCCACGCCGATTTTGTGCAAAAAGTACCCATACGCGACTACGAAGGGCTGAAACCTTATATTGAGCAAATTTTACAAGGCAAAGAAGATGTACTTTGGCGAGGAAAACCCTTGTACTTTGCCAAAACCAGTGGTACTACTTCGGGCGTGAAATACATTCCTATTTCTCGTGATTCTATTCACAACCACATCAATAGTGCCCGAAATGCCCTTCTCAATTATATCTACGAAACAGGCAATGCCGATTTTGTAGATAGAAAACTCATTTTTCTTTCGGGAAGCCCTGTACTTGAAAACAAAAATGGAATTCTAACGGGCAGACTTTCAGGCATTTCTAATCATCACGTACCTGCTTACTTGCGTAGCAATCAGATGCCCTCTTGGGAAACCAATTGCATAGAAGATTGGGAAGAAAAATTGGAGAAAATTATTGATGAAACGCTACACGCCGATATGAGCCTTATTTCGGGCATTCCGCCTTGGGTGCAGATGTATTTTGATAGAATTATAGCCCGAACAGGCAAGAAAATTAAAGATGTTTTCCCCCACTTCTCGGTATTTGTGTATGGAGGTGTAAATTTTGAGCCTTACAAAGCCAAACTTTTTGATAGCATTGGAAAAAAAATAGACAGCATAGAGCTTTTTCCTGCTTCGGAAGGATTTTTTGCTTACCAAGACAAATTCCAGCCCGACCACAACGGCGGTATGCTACTCCTTTTGGATACAGGTATTTTTTATGAATTTATCCCCGCCGAAGAATATTTCAACGAAAAACCTACCCGCCTTACCATTGGCGAAGTGGAACTAAATAAAAATTATGCCTTGGTACTGAGCAGTAATGCAGGTTTGTGGGCGTACTCTATTGGCGATACAATCAAGTTCGTGTCTAAAAACCCCTACCGAGTGATAGTTTCGGGACGGATAAAACACTTTATTTCGGCATTTGGCGAACACGTTATTGGCGAAGAGGTAGAAAAAGCCCTCAAATATGCCATAGAGCAATTCCCCGAAACCGAAGTGCTTGAATTCACCGTTGCTCCGCAAGTAACCCCTGCCGAAGGCTTGCCTTATCACGAGTGGCTCATTGCTTTTGCCAAAGAACCCAAAGATTTGGCTCAATTTGCCCAAGTTTTGGACAAAAAAATGACAGAACTCAACGTATATTATGATGATTTGATTTCAGGGGCAATTTTAAGACCGCTTGTTATCACACGCTTACAACCCAATGCTTTTATTGAATATATGAAATCTCTGGGCAAATTAGGGGGGCAAAACAAAGTTCCTCGCCTTTCTAACGATAGAAAAATTGCAGATGCTCTGCAACAGTGGAAAATTTAGTGCTGAATGTAGAAAAAAACATACAAATATAGCCACAAAATATCTAAAAAGTGCCAAAAACGTGTAGCCAGCTTCAAACGTCTTTGGGTAGGAGGATTGACAGCGTGAATGAAGTCATCTACATAGCTTTCTTTTTTCACAGCTTTCCAAAATACTATCCACAAGGCTACCATACCCCCAAGCAGGTGTAAAATATGCAAACCCGAAAGCAAATACAAAAAATTTGCCGCCGCACCTGCTTTTTTTCCAAAAAATAAACCTTGTGCTTCCAGTTGTTTCCAGCCAAAATACTGACAAAGCAAAAAGAAAATTCCTAAAACAAAGGTAGTGCCTAATAGATACTTGTAAGTAAAGAAATCTTGCTTTTCAAAAGCATTGTTGGCAACATAGAGCGTATAACTACTTACAAGCATAAAAAAAGTGCTAAAACTAAATAATTTAGGCATTTTGAAATCAATCCAATCGGCAGAACCCTTGCGAGCCAGATATGCAAGCGTAATGAAAAGAAAAACCAAAGCCATACCTATCATCGCAAAAAGTAGGAGATTTTCTTGGTAATCTCTTTTTTTCTGAAAAACTTTTAAGAGCATAGTTATAGGTTTTACAAGCAAAACAAAAATAAAGGGATTTAGTTTCGTTTGCAAAAATTTTAAGGATATGGAAAAATCTCAAAAATTCTAAAATTTTGCTCTAATTCTTCTCAACTTGCTCAAAACTTACGTAAAATTTTCTAAAAAAACTTACTTTTTTTGGCAAATTCGTTTTTTTTGTCTAACTTTTGTCAAAATTTTATAGTTTTGCCATAAATACCGAAAATTGATACCACAATGACACGCATTTTATCTTTGGGGCTTTTTTGTTTGATTATGAGTTTTGTACAAGTTACGTTGGCACAGCCCAATGTACGAAATTATGCTCATCACCCTGTTTATATCTATAATTTTTGCAAATTTACGCAATGGCCTGCTGTAAAAACAGAACTCAAAATAGGTGTTTTAGGCAATAGCCCACTCTACGAAGGTTTGCGGCGTATGGCGGCAACCAAAAGCACCTACAACTTGAAATTTATTGTAGAAAAATACAATAACCCCAACGATATTAAAGATTGTGATGTGCTTTTCATACCTTTCACAAGCCCTTTTGATGTGAAAGATATTGCCCAAAAACTTATTGGTAAAAATGTGATGATTATCACCGAAGACGAAAAACATATCCGAGATGCTTGTTTCAATTTTGTGGTAAAAGAAGGCAAGCTAATGTACCAAGTCAATAAACAACAATGCGATAGAGCCAAACTGAAAGTTTCTACAAAACTTTTGAGTTTAGGTATTATTGTGGATTAAGAAGGTGCAAGTATTTTAAGCAAAATGGAAGCGAAAAGTTTGAGGCTTGACAAGTTTGATAGCTCAAATTCCTGTTTCCTGTTTCTTATCTCCCGCTTCCCACTTATCTAAATCTCACAAAGCAGTTTTTGAAGGAAAAGACTGCTTTTTTTGTTTTTGAATGAGTTGCCAAAAACGACGAGTTAGTAAAAAAGCAGACGTACTTAAACCCGCAAGCAAAGCCACCCAAATACCCACCGCCCCCCAACCAATTTGGTGCGAAAGGATAGCAATAGGCAGAGCAATGAACCAATAAGCTATTACGGCAATCATAGTAGGAACATTGACATCTTCCATTCCCCGCAAAATACCCAAACCTACGGCTTGTACCCCATCAGAAATCTGAAAAACACCACCAATAATCAGCAAACTAATAGCAATAGCCACAGCTTTGGGGTCGTTTTCAATGAATTGAACAACAATGGTTTCAGGGAATAGCAGAAAAAGCAAACAAAAAGAACCCATTACCAAAACTGCCAAAGCAATCGCCGAAATACCAACTTTTTTCATTTTGTAAAAATTTCTTTCGGCAAAAGCCTGTCCCATACGAATAGCACTGCCTATGCCTATTCCCGAAGTTATCATATAGGTTGTAGAAACCAAAGAAATCACAACTCTATGAGCGGCTTGCGAATAGTGGTCTAAATTGCCAATGAGCAATCCTGCTACCGAAAAAGCCGCTACTTCCAAAAAATAGGTTATTCCCACAGGCAAGCCTAAACGGAATACTTTTCCGACCTCTCGCCAAGTCAAATGAATAATTGAATTTTGCAGAATGGCTCTTGTTTTGGGGTGAAACGCAATAAATAGCACTATCAGCACAAGCATCAAGAGGCGAGCCAGTACCGTAGCCAACCCTGCCCCTTCCAAACCCATAGCAGGAAAGCCCCAATTGCCGTGTATGAGAAGCCAATTAAAAAGTACATTGGAAAGCAAGCCTATCCACGTGATAGTCATAGCCACTTTGGTAAGCGAAAGCCCATCGGTAAATTGCTTACAAACCAAAAAAAACAGCACAGGCAAAACCGACCAATTCAGCATAGCCAAAAACTTTTTAGCCTCTTGCGTAACCGTAGGCGTTTGGCGTAGCCACTCAAAATTTGCTGTAATTGCCTGCAAAACAAACATTGTCAGGATTCCCAAGAAAGAAGCAAGCACCAGCCCACTCAAAAAAATTCTTTTGCTTTCGGCAAGGTCTTTTTTCTGATAACTCTGCGAAACCAGCGGAGCAATAATATTCATACTGCCCAAGCTCAACATACAAATCAGAAAAAAGGTGTCGTTGGTTGCCCCTGCGGCGGCAGTAGCTACAACTCCCAAGTCTTTAATCATCACTACATCTATTACCCCCATTAGCACCACACCCAGCTGTGCAAAAATGATAGGAATACTGAAAAGGAAAGTTTTTCGGGCTTCAAAACGATAGAAGCGATACAATTTGTAAAAAGAAAGTAGCATAATTTCATAGTTCTGTTTGCAAGAAAAAATCTTGCAGTTGTCGGATTTCAGCTTCACTGATAGCAGGAAAATTCGCTATTCGGAAGGTATTTTCTTTCCATTTATCATAACCATTGCCCAAACGAAATCCCGCTTGTTTGGCTTTTTCTTTGATAGCGGCAATTTGCTCTGCTTTACCTTGTAGAGCTATCACGGTACTTGAACGCACACTTTCATTATGAATAAGTGGAGAGAAGTATGGATTTTTTTCAAAAAAACGATACCAACTATCGGCTCTTATTTGCGTTCTTTTATCAATTTCTTTGATGTTTTCAGAAGTTTCCATCACACGCATCAGCAGGTAAATCCCCAGCACATTGGGCGTGTGCGTAGTTTGAAATTTTTGCATTTGCTCGCAGGTTTTCAGTAAGCTATTGTAGTGCTTATGCTCACCTATTTCGTGAATACGAGCAATCGCCTTTTCAGAAAGTATCATCAGGGCAAGCCCTGCGGGCAAACCAAAGCACTTCTGCACCGAAGCATACCAAATATCGGCACTTCGCCAAGCAAACTCAATTCCTGCCATAGATGAGGTAGCATCGATGGCAATGAGTTGTTTAGGGAAGTTTTCTTGTACTTTCCTGATAACTTCTATGGGTACTTGCGTACCATTAGAGGTTTCGTTTTGTGTAAAACAAATAAGAGCTTTATCTTCCAGTTCGGCTTTGCCACTACGCCTATCGGCAAAAGTGAAAAAAGTTTGTATGCGTTCAATATCCAAACTTTCATTGATTTGGAAAAGATGTTTTTCTGATTTTCGGTGCAAATAGTGCGTATATTGATACCATTTTTCTCCAAAAGCCCCATTCAAGATATGATAGCTTTTGCTTGTTACCAAAGATTGAGCTATCATTTCCCAACACTCCGTAGCCGAAGAAGTAAATATAATGGTATATTGAGGTGGTATTTGCAGTTTTTGTTTGAGCAAAAAAATCGTCTTTTTCACCATATCCATAAACTCTTGGCTACGGTGAGGAAGTCCTAAAATTCCTTTATCGTAGGCTTCTTGTAAAAAATCTTTAATGGAAGGATAAACCTTGGAAGGACCTACGTTAAAATTTATCATAGTGTTAGCGATTTGCTTGCAAAGTTAGTGAAAAAAAGCTAAATATAGAGAATTTTTCTTGGCAACTCTTTACAAAGAAAATGCTTCATTTAAGGGTAAGTAGTTGCCCAGAAAGAAAGCTAACAGATTGTAACTATTGAGCCAAAATACTTCATCACACTTTGCATAATACAATCAAAAATTGCTTATATTTGCAGGTAAATCTCTTGCAATGGCTCAAAATACTTACATTCATCAAGAAGTTACTGCAACTACTCCTCCCCCAAAAAAGAAAAAACTTGTTTTCAAGCCACTGAAAGATAGGCGTTTTCAGATAGCTTGGGGCTTTTTTTTACTATTTTGGGCTTTATATCTCTTGCTTGCTTTTGTTTCGTATCTTTTTACTGCCCAAGCCGACCAAAGTCTTGTAGAAGCCTACAACGAAACAGGCATACGCGAAGCAGGCGAGGAAGTGGAAAACTGGTTGGGCATTTATGGGGCAATTTTTTCCTACTATTTTATTTATCGCTGGTTTGGTTTGGGGGCATTTTTTCTGATACCCTTGCTTGCTAATTGGGGCTTTCAATGGATTTTTAGGACATCTATTTTACCTACCAAGAAAATTTTTGCTTTACTTTTTTTCGTAGCTCTTTGGTTTTCTACGCTTTTAGGATATTTGGCTATTTTTTTGCCTCAAAATTCTTTTGTGCATAGCGTTGCAGGAGTTACAGGCTTTGCCATTGCCGAACTGCTTTCCAACCTGATAGGCATTGGTACTGTTTTTTTGCTCATTGTTGTTTTTTTAGTTTTTGTAGTATATTTCTTCAACCTAACTACATTAAAAAAAACAAGCAAAAGTGCTGATTTGCCCATTTCTTCCAAGAAAAAAGAAAAAACCGATGAAAAAGTAATACGAAAGCCCATTCCCAAAGAAGAGCAAGAAGACTTTGATGACGTGCCTTTACAAGAAAACCTGCAAAACAAATTTAGTGAGAATGAAGAAACTGACGACGAGCTGGAAAAATTAGGCATTGTGCTTATCAACAAAGCCACGGGGCAAATTATCAAAGAAAATAAAAAAACGAGTGAGAACACCCTTACGCAAGAAAACAACATTAAAGCAGAAAGCAAATTGCAAGGCTCACTTATAGAAAATCGTCAAGAAAATATCCAAGATGTTCTTGAAATTGCTCAAAACGAAAGACAACAAGTTTGGGATACGCCTCATTTAGAGCAAGAAAACGAACCTGAACACCCCGAAAATCAGATAGTATTAGAAAGTAAAAAGCGTAGAACAGATAACGAAATTGTTTTAGAAATTGAGCAAAATACTCCTCTCAATGCTATTTCGCACCCACAAGAAACAGATTTTGAGGAATCGGAAGATTTTGATGAGGAAGAAGAAGAGGAAAATAACCTCCCTGACCTTGAAACTGAAAATAATGATGAACAAGAAGCGGATTGGAATGTTGAGCATTTAGGGGCTTACGACCCACGCCAAGATTTAAGCCGCTATCAATTTCCAACCCTGCAACTATTGAATGAAATTCATTCCCGCTTTGAAGTAAGCAAAGAGGAACTGGAAGCCAACAAAAACCGAATTGTAACTACCCTTGCCAACTATGGCATTGGCATCACCTCTATCAAAGCCACTATCGGACCTACGGTAACGCTTTACGAAATTGTGCCTGATGCAGGTGTAAGAATTTCTAAAATCAAAAATTTAGAGGACGACATCGCCCTTTCGCTTTCTGCTTTGGGCATACGCATTATTGCCCCTATTCCGGGCAAAGGAACTATCGGTATTGAAGTTCCTAACCAAAAACGTGAAGTAGTAGGTATGCGAAACCTACTAGCAAGCGAAAAGTTCCAAAATAGCACAATGGATTTGCCCATTGTATTTGGTAAAACCGTTACCAACGAAATTTTTATGGTAGATTTGACCAAAATGCCCCATTTACTTATTGCAGGGGCAACAGGGCAAGGTAAATCCGTAGGTCTGAATGTTATTTTGGCTTCTTTGCTCTACAAAAAGCACCCCGCCGAGCTTAAGCTCGTTCTCATAGACCCCAAAAAGGTAGAACTCACACTTTTCAACAAAGTAGAAAGGCATTTTCTTGCCAAATTGCCCAACGAGGAAGAGGCTATCATTACTGATACTTCCAAGGTTATCAATACGCTCAATTCACTTTGTATAGAAATGGATAACCGCTATTCTTTGCTCAAAGAGGCTTCTTGCCGAAATATCAAAGAATACAACCAAAAATTCAAAGAACGCAAGCTCAATCCTAAAAAAGGACATAGATTTTTGCCCTATATTGTACTGATTATTGATGAGCTTGCCGACCTGATGATTACAGCAGGTAAAGAAGTAGAACAACCCATCGCAAGGCTGGCACAACTTGCCCGAGCTATTGGCATTCATTTGGTAGTGGCAACCCAACGCCCTTCCGTAAATGTAATTACTGGAGTTATCAAGGCGAATTTCCCTGCAAGATTGTCGTTCCGAGTTACTTCCAAAATAGACTCACGTACCATTTTAGATGCTGGCGGTGCCGAGCAACTTATCGGAATGGGCGATATGCTCTACTCTACGGGTTCGGATTTAGTACGAGTACAATGTGCCTTTATTGATACCCCCGAAGTGGAAAATATTTGCGAGTTTATTGGCTCACAGCAAGGCTATGCCTCTGCCTATCTTTTGCCCGAATACGTAGGCGAAGCAGGCGAAGGCAACCAAGAAGATTTTGATTTTGACGACAGAGATGAACTCTTTGAAGAAGCGGCTCGTATTGTGGTAATGCACCAACAAGGCAGTACCTCTCTTTTGCAACGAAGACTCAAATTAGGCTACAACCGAGCAGGTAGAATCATTGACCAACTGGAAAAAGCGGGTATCGTAGGGGCTTTTGAAGGTAGCAAAGCTCGCGAGGTGCTTATCCCCGATGAAGTAAGCCTTGAAAAACACCTAAAAAGTTTGAAATAAGCAGGAAAAAAGCATTTCTTATGCGTGAGGACTTTCTCCATTTTATTTGGCAAAATCTTTATTTTTCCCAAGAAAATCTGCAAACGCTTGCAGGAGAAAGCCTTAAAATTCTGGACACAGGCAAGTACAATCCCAACGAAGGAGCTGATTTTGAAAATGCTATCATAGCTTTTGAAGGAAAGCACCGAAAAGGCTATGTAGAAATGCACCTTAAAACCTCTGATTGGCTCAAACACGAGCATAACCGAAACGCTAAATACGAAAATGTTATACTTCACGTAGTTTGGGAAAATGATTTGCAAGCATTAGAGCAAGTACCTTTACCTACTTTGGAGCTAAAAAATAGGGTAAATCCGAACCTTTTGCACAATTACAGGCAACTGCTGGCAAGCAAAAATTTTGTTCCTTGCGAAAATTTATTTGCCAAAGTAGAAAATATCTTTGTTTTAAGCACTTGGGACAAAGTGCTTGTCCAAAGGCTTGAGCGTAAAAGCGAGAAAGTACAACAAATTTGGCAAGAAACCCACCAAGATTGGCAAGAAGCCACCTACCGCCTACTTGTCGAAAGTTTTGGCTTCAAAATCAATGCAGAGCCTTTTGCCAAACTTGCCAAGCAAACACCGCTGAAACTCTTTCTCAAACACCAAAACAACCTTTTACAAATAGAGGCTTTACTTTTCGGACAAGCAGGCTTTTTGAGCGAAAACTTAGAAGATGAATATGCCCAAAATTTACAGCGTGAATATCAATTTTTACAACACAAATACAATTTAGAGCCTTTACAAGCAAGTGAATGGAATTTTTTACGCTTGCGTCCTGCCAATTTTCCTACCATTCGGCTGGCGCAACTGGCTCAAATTTTGTTTCAAAATGCTCATTTTTTTTCTGTCCTGTTGCACGCCGAAAAATTTGAAACCCTCAAAAATGTTTTCTCCGTAAAAGTTTCCGAGTATTGGCAAAGCCACTATCATTTTGGGAAAAGTACGGAAAAAACCGCCTCACAACTTGGCAAAAATAGCTTTCAAAGCGTCATTATCAATGCCGTAGTACCGCTTTTAGTGTTTTACAGCAAAACCCACCAAAAGCCCGAATATTTGGATAAAGCCATTTCTTTTTTAGAGCAACTGCCCACCGAAAGCAATCATATTCTTGAGAAATGGCAAGAACTTGGAGCAAAGCCACAAACCGCCGCCGATTCGCAAGCCCTGTTGGAATTGTATCGTACTTACTGCGAAAATAAAAAATGCTTGCAATGTGGCATTGGTATTGAAATCTTGCGAAAAAATCAAACGAAAAACTGAAAAAAATCATAACAAACTGACTGAAAATTCCGTTATTTGCGTGCCGTTTCAAAACGCACCTACATCAAAAACCATTGGCTATGTGTAAAAATTTTATCTGTTCCTTTCTGTTAGCTTTCAGTTTTTCATTTTCTTTTGCCCAAATTCATTATCCACAAGAAAAGCACTTTAAGAATGTTCGTCAGCTAACTTTCGGAGGCAACAATGCCGAAGCCTATTTTAGTCCTGACGGCAAGAAAATCGTCTTTCAGTCCGATTATCAGGCTTGGGGTGTTTCTTGCGACCAGATTTTTATTGCAGACCTCAAAAAAGATAATTTGCAAAAGAAAAAACCTAAAATGGTTAGCACTGCCAAAGGCAGAACTACTTGCTCGTATTTTATGCCCGATGGCAAGCATATCCTGTACGCTTCTACCCACAAAGCCGATGCCGCTTGTCCTCACGTACCGAAAAGTCCTTCGGGAAAGTACGTGTGGCCTATTTATGATAGCTACGATATTTTTATTGCTGATTTAAAAGGAAATATCATCAAACAACTCACCGATACTCCCGGCTATGATGCCGAAGCCACCGTATCGCCCAAAGGTGATAAAATTGTTTTTACCTCTATGCGTTCAGGCGATTTGGACTTATGGATAATGAATACAGACGGCACAGGACTCAAACAAATCACCCACGATTTGGGCTATGACGGCGGTGCATTTTTTTCGCCTGATGGCTCTATGATTGTTTTCCGAGCTTCTCGTCCTAAAACCGAAGAGGAAATCCGAGAATACAAAGAACTTCTTTCGCAGGGGCTGGTACAACCTACCAATATGGAAATTTTTGTCTGCAATGCCGATGGCTCTCATCTGCGACAAATTACTAATTTGGGCAAAGCCAATTGGGCTCCTTTTTTTCACCCTTCGGGCAAAAAAATTATTTTTAGCTCCAATCATTTTTCAAAGCGTGGCTATCAGTTCAATTTGTTTATGATAGATTTGGACGGAAAAAATTTAGAGCAGATTTCTTTTGATAGCGTTTTTGATGCCTTTCCGATGTTTTCTCCTGACGGCAAAAAAATTATTTTCAGTTCCAACCGCAACAACGGCGGCACAAGAGATACTAATCTTTTTATAGCAGATTGGGTAGATGAATAGCAAGAGCAGTAATATCGTTCAAAGAGATATTACTGCTCAATTTTTGCAAAGAATAGGCTCTAATACTTTCAAGCAAGCCTATTTTTTTGTGTCTTTTTTATTTTTTGCGGCTTCCATCATAGGTTTGAGCATTTCTAAAAACTTTTTAGCTTCCTCTTCGTTAGCAAAATTCAGAGCCATCGTTCCTGAATTTTCAAGTTTTTCTTCTTTGGGCAAAGTTCCTCCACCGATACGATTGCAAGTTTGTTTGGTGGTTAAAATCCTCTCTTTGTAATTTCCGGAGTTAAAATAATCAATATATTGTGCCAACGAAAGAACTTTGCCACTCATTATCCTATGGTCGCCTCCGTCCAAATCTTTCAAAGCCGCTTTCTTGATTTGCAATTCATCTCCTATACCACTTACCCAATGTTCATAGAATGTAATACTATCGTTGGCTATTCGGTAGTAGTATTTTCTGCTATCATCAGCAAAAGCAAGAATAGCCTCGTGTTTGAAAGTTGTATTGCCACAGGCAATTTCAATTTTGTCCAACTTTTCAGTTTTGGCATTCTGATTGGTTGCAGGTTTTTGGGCATTGGCATTGCCCGTGGCAGGCTTTTGAGCAGTAGCAGGTTTCGTAGCAGGCTTGGTTGCCGCAGTTTTTTGTTGAGCCATTACTGCTATACTTAGCATACAGGCTACAGAAAGTAAAATAGCTTTTTTCATTTGTGTAAAATTTAAGTTTTGAATACTACACAAATAAAAGCAACTTTCTGTAAGCTATATGAGCCATTTTTACCAAACCAAACTTTGAATTTACAAAAACAGAATTTGCATTTTCACAAAAGCAAAAGAGGCTTTGCAGAGCCTCTTTTTAGTTATATGCTAATAAAATTTATGCTAAAACTTGTTGTACTTTTTGGGCGGCTTCTTGCAATGTAATTGCCGAATACACTTTCAAGCCTGATTCATCAATAATTTTAGCACCTTCTTGGGCATTTGTACCTTGCAAACGCACAATAATAGGCACATTGATATTACCAATTTTCTTGTAGGCTTCTACAACACCATTGGCTACTCTATCACAACGTACAATGCCACCAAAAATATTGATAAGAATGGCTTTCACGTTGGGGTCTTTGAGAATGATACGGAAACCTGCTTCCACGGTTTTGGCATTTGCTCCACCACCCACATCAAGAAAGTTGGCAGGCTCACCTCCCGAAAGTTTGATAATGTCCATAGTTGCCATAGCAAGACCTGCTCCATTCACCATACAACCTACGTTACCATCAAGTTTTACATAGTTTAGGTCGTTTTCACCTGCTTCTACTTCCAGAGGGTCTTCTTCCAAAATATCACGCATTTCGGCAAGGTCGGGGTGGCGGAAAAGAGAATTATCATCAAGATTTACCTTGCAATCTACGGCTAAAATTTTATTATCAGAGGTTTTGAGTACAGGATTTACCTCAAACAAAGAAGCATCGCTTTCTAAATAAGCCTTGTAAAGCGATTTGATAAAGGCAACCATTTCCTTATGAGCGTTCCCCTCCAAGCCCAAAGCAAAGGCGATTTTACGAGCCTGAAAATCACGCAAACCTACGCGTGTATCAATGTATTCTTTGATAATTTTTTCGGGGTGCTTTTCGGCTACCTCTTCAATATCCATACCGCCTTCGGTGCTGGCGATAATTACATTGCGAGCCGTAGCCCTATCCAAAAGAATACTCATATAATACTCTTTGGGCTGGCTTTCGCCAGGATAATATACGTCTTGGGCAATGAGCACCTTATGCACTTTTTTCCCTTCGGGACCTGTCTGGGGGGTTACGAGTTGCATTCCCAAGATTTTTTCGGAAATTTCGCGTACTTCGTCATAGTTTTTAGCCAATTTTACACCGCCGCCTTTACCTCTGCCACCTGCGTGAATTTGTGCTTTTACTACAAACCAATTCGTGCCTGTTTGGGCATTGAGTTGGCGAGCCACTTCTACGGCTTTGGAAGGTGTATCGGCTACAAAACCTTCTTGAATACGCACCCCATAGCGTTTCAATAATTCTTTGGCTTGATATTCGTGAATGTTCATAAAAAAGGGACTTTTCGGTTTCAGGAAAAAAGATTCAGCACGAAATTACAAGATTTTTTTACAAAAAATCAAATTATATCTCAAAATCTTTGTAAAGCAAGCTCGGTTGTACGCTCCGATTGTTCTGATACTTGCCGCTATTGTATTTTTCAAATTCTCCTTCCAAAGTATGATAATAAATTTGACAAATTTCTACCCCCGCATATATGCGTATAGGCTGTACGCAAAAGATTTCCAAAGTCCAATATCCCGCAAAGCCTACATCTCCAAAACCCGCCGTAACGTGTATAAATAGCCCCAAACGCCCTACCGAGCTACGCCCTTCAAGCATCGGAACACAATTTTCGGTACGAGTATATTCAATGGTTCTGCCCAAATACAATTTGCCCGTTTCCAGCACCAAACCCTCTTCGGGAATAGTGATAGAATGAAATCTATTGGGCTTTTTCATATCCAAAACAGGCTCATCATACACGAGCAGTTCGTTGTGCAAACGCAAATTATAGCTATTGGGGTTGAGCTGTTTAGGATTAAAAGGCTCAATGAGAATCTCTTTACCCAATCTTTGCAAAATTTCTTTACCTGATAAAATCATAGCTCCGAGAGTTTAATTAGTCCAAAATTGAAGCAGAGCCGCCCCATACGAATACCCACCCCCAAACACGCTCATTGCAATCAAATCGCTTGGCTGAAATTTATGCTGATTTTCCCACAAGGCAATGGCACAACCCGCACAACCTGTATTGCCTAAATATTCTACATTAGAAAGTAACTTTTCCAAAGGCAGTTGCAAGTTTTCAGCAACATTCAGCGAAATACGTTTGTTGGCTTGGTGCGGTGCAAAGTAAGCAATATCGGCAATATTTTTCTGATTACGCTCTAAAACTTTAATCGTTGCTTTGCTCATATATTCGCAAGCGTGCAAAAACACATCTCTGCCGTTATTCATCAAAAACCCTTCATTGATAGGTTTTAGAAATACACTTTCATCTGCTTTCCCCAAATTTCCTCCGCCTGCCGTAAAAATATCCAAAACTTCTAAATAAGAATGGTTTTGAGGCTTTTCTTTGCTTACAAGCATCGCCACCGCTCCATCTCCCCACAAGTGTCCGCTATTTTTATCGGTTTCATCGCTGTATGCCGTGTTGTGGTCGGCGGCGATGAGCAAGGCTTTGGCGGCTTTTTGCATTGCAAAATAGCCTTGTACCACTTCCAAAGCGTTTAGGAAAGACGAACAAGCCGTAGAAAGCGAAAGCACAGGAATTTCACTAATGTTCAAAAAACGCTGAACAGCGTGGGCAAGTGAATGAATGGTGTCGTAGGGCGTGTAAGTAGCTCCAACAATCAAATCAACTTCTTTCAAATCAGCAGAAAGATTTTGAGCCAAATTTTCCACTGCCCTAATTGCCAAAGTATTCGTACTCTCATTTTCCGATGCCTTCCTACGCGTGTGTATGCCTGTACGTGTAAGAAACCAATCCTCACCCAAGCCCATTATTTCACTGAAATAACTATTATCAATGATTTTTTCGGGCAAATAAGCACCTATGCCTATGATATACACTTCAAAATAAGTTTTTGATTGCGTTGTAAAAGGTTTTAGGAGTTCAAAAGTTCAAACTTCAAACCTCAAACCTCCCATTATTTCCCTGTAAATTTAGCCTCTCTTTTCTCTAAAAATGCCGTAGTACCTTCTTTGAAATCTTCGGTGCGAGTAGCTTTTTGGAAAGCATTGGCTTCTGCCTGATAACCCACTTCGTTGTAAGTACCTGCATTGGTAGCTGTAATGATAAGCTCTATCGCCGAAGGACTATTTTTGAGCATTTTTTGCAACAATTCTTTAGCTTTTTGCAAAAGGGCATTTTTATCAGGCAAAACATAATTTACTAAATGCCAATGCAGAGCCTCTTGTGCCGAAATCATTTCACCTGTAAGCATCATTTCAAGGGCTTTGGCTTTTCCAACAATCTGAGGCATACGTTGCGTACCTCCGTAGCCGGGCAAAATGCCCAATTTTACTTCGGGTAAGCCAAACTTGGCATTTTCGCTTGCCAAACGAATATGGCAAGCCATTGCAATTTCGCACCCTCCCCCCAAAGCAAAGCCATTTACCGCCGCAATAACAGGCTTGGGGCAGTTTTCTATTGCCAAAAAGATTTCCTGACCTGCTTCGGCAAATTTTCGGCTATTTACTTCGGTGAGTTGAGCAATTTCGCTTATATCGGCACCTGCCACAAAGGCTTTCTCGCCTGCCCCCGTCAGAATTACCCCTTTGATGTCCTCATCATCATAAATTGCTTGAAAAGCCTCTTTGAGTTCGTTCAAGGTTTCGGCATTGAGGGCATTGAGCTTACTTTCTCGGTTAATGGTAAGCGTAAGAATACCATTTTCCAGTACCCAAAGTAGATTGTTGAAAACTTTCATTGCTTTTGTTTTTTAGAGCCTACAAATACTTGGTTTGAATTTGATGAGTATGGTGAATTTCGTGTCCTGCAATCATTGCCGCCAGTGCCCTTACCGAAGTAGGAAAATTATTGGCATTGCCTACTATGGCAAGCGTTTGGGAAGGTAAATGGGCAAAAAGCGAAATAGTGGCTTTTCTAACCGCTTCAAACTCGTCTAAAATACTTTGTAGAGAGCGATTTTGGGCTTGCGAGTTGCGAACATAGGCGTCTTGATCGAAGCCAGGTAAAGCCTGCAATTCGCCACGAGCAAAAGCCATAGCCCTGTACGAAAGTACCCTTTCAGAATCAACAACGTGTAAAAGTACCTCCTTGATAGTCCATTTATCGGGTGCGTATGAAAAATTAGCCTTCTCCTCGCCAATTTGGCTGTAAAATTGCTTACAAAATTCTAAACGCTCTTGTAAAATGAAAAGAATATCATCACTTTTCAAGTGTTTCAGATATGTTTCGGCATAAGGCGGATATTCGCTGGCGGGTAATTGTGCTGTAAAATTCATAACAAACCGAATTTGGTGCGAAATACAAATTTTTTCAATGAAAAAAATTATTTTTGAGGCAAAGTTAGAACTTTCGCACAAATTTCCTACATTTCAAGACTAAAAACAATAGCTCCAATTATGAAATTTATTTTTTCGTTTGTGGGTTTTTGGTGGTGTTTGGTGGCTTATTCACAAAATATTCAATGGGCGAGTAAGATGATTGCTGTATCTTCTGAAAAAAAATCCACTTCGGGAAAGCAGTATAAAGCCGAACAAGCCCTTGGCAAACCCAATGTTTTGCCTGCTTTTCAGAATAGCCCTTGTGCTTGGTCGCCACAAGAAGCCAACAACAACAAAAAAGAAGAGTTCATTCACGTTGGTTTTACCAGCCCAATGAGCATCAAGCAGGTTTTGGTAGCAGAAAGTTTTAACGCAGGAGCTATTTCACAAATTTTTGCTTACGACGACACAGGCAAAGAACATCTGATTTACAAAAATCCGCAGGTTGCTCCCGCAGGCAAGGGCAGATTGTTCAGCTTGGCTGTTCCTCAAACACCTTACTCGGTAGCTTCTTTGAAAATCACCTTGCAAACAGGAAAAGTAACTGGCGAAAATCAAATTGATGCCATAGGCATTTCGGATAGTGATACCCCTGTGGAAATTCAGCCCAATTTAGGAAAAAATCAGGTGCAGTTCAATTCAGAGCCTTTGAGTGGTATCAATTCGCAATATTTGGAAGCTAATCCCGTAGTGTTGCCCAGTGGAAAAGGAATTTATTTTACTCGCCTCAATCACCCTGAAAACATCAAAGACACTTTGGACGGCAAAATGGTCTATAAACAAGACATCTGGTTTGCTGAACTTGACGACAAGGGCAATGCCTCCAATCCTATCAATATCGGCGAGCCACTCAACAACCGCCAACACAACGCCGCTTTTACCATTGCCCCTGACGAAAGCTATATGCTTCTGAACAACAAATATCTGCCCGATGGCAGACTTGAAAAAGGGCTTTCTATTACCTACAAAACCCCCGAAGGCAAATGGGGAAAACCCGAAATTTTGGAAATTGAAGGCTTTGAAAGTAAAAGTGATTTTAACGAATACTCTTTAAGCCCCGATGGCAAAGTGCTAATCATTTCTACCGAAGCCACTAATACGCTGGGCGGCAATGATTTATATGTAGCTTTTCGGAAAGACAATAAAAGTTTTGGCAAACCCATTCATTTAGGCAACATCATCAACTCGGCGGCAGACGAAGCCACTCCCTATCTGGATACTGACGGCAAAACGCTTTACTTTTCCTCCAATGGTTTTTCGGGTTATGGTAGTTTTGATATTTTCGTAACTCAACGGCTTGATGACACTTGGCTAAACTGGAGCGAACCCGAAAATTTAGGAAATAAAATCAATACCGAAGGAATGGATATTTACTTTGCCAAACAAGGCAATTTTGGCTACCATAGCTCACGTGGCGATATTTACCGAACCCGAATGGTAGAGCCTATGCTCGTGCTGAAAGGTAGAACCCTCAACGAAAAAACACAAGAACTCATTCCTGCTCGTGTCAGCCTTCATATTCAGGAAATCAATGATAGCCCCAAGCCACTGGAAAACCCCGAAGGCAAGTTCAATACAAGTCTGAAAATTGGTAAAAAGTATAAAATCAGTGCCGAATTGCAAGGTTTTTTCCCACAAGAAATTATCATTGATGCCACCGCTATCAGCGAATATACCAAAATGGAAAAAGATATTTTTCTCAAACCTATGGAAAAAGATGCTACCTTACGCCTGAATAATATCTTTTTTGCCCAAGCCGAAGCGGTACTTATGCCCGAATCTTATCCCGAATTAGATGAACTTGCCGAAGTAATGAAGAAAAACCCCAAAATGCGGATACAATTAGAAGGGCATACCGAAATTTATGGCAACAAAAAGGCTCTGAAAAAACTTTCTTTGGAACGCACTTTGGCTATCAGAGAGTATCTTGTCAAGAAAGGAATTTCCAAAAGTCGTATTCAGTGCATTGGCTATGGTGCAGAACGCCCCCTCTCTACCGAAGATACCGAACAAGCTCGCCGCCTCAACAGAAGAGTAGAGCTCAAAATTTTGTAACAGAAAATAAACAAGCGGCAACATCATTTGCTCCGAAATGATATTGCCGCCACTCTGGTATTTTGAAGGAATTGATTACTTTTTTTCCGCTTGGGGCTTATTGCCGTCTTGTTGGGCAGGTGTTTTGGCGGTATCAGCAGGGGCAGGTGTGCCGTCTTGCAGATTAGCACCATTAGATACGCTGAAAAACTTTTCACGAATAGCTTTGGTTCTTTTGGCGGCATTGGGGTCATCGGGGTACTGCTGACGCAACTGGCGAGCAGAATCTCCTTTTGCTCCATACACATAAATATCGCCTTCGCGTACATCTTTCACCTTTTTCAAATCAGAACTATTGTATTGGTCTAAATTACAAGCACTCAAAGCCAGCACAGCCAAAAGAGCAAATTTTTGTATCAAAGATTTCATAAGGCAAAATTTTAGTTTTTTCGCAAGGCAAAACTATACTTTTTTTAATTTTGTTGCAAAAAAAATCAATTTTTTTCACGCAACTTTCGCCCAAATTCCTGCAAAAAACCTATTCCATAGCTGGTAAGTTGAATAAAAACTGCCCAAACACTCATCAGAGCTATTTTGAAACTTTTGTTTTTTTGCAAAGCATCAAAAAATATAAGCAACTTGTAAAAAGCTAATACGATTAGCGAAAGCCAAGCCAATGGCTGATAAATAAGCATTTGAAAAGGAATAGAAAATAAAAACAGCACAAAGACCGCAGGGAAAAAATGTACCAACTTGATTTCTTCGGGGTGAAAGCGACTAATATTGATACGCCCTCTGCCAAAAAAATGCAGTTGTTTGAAAAACTGCCTGAAAGAAGTTCTGCGTTTATGATACACAAAGGCATCGGGAATAAGCCCTACTCGGAAACCATTTTTTTCAATACGAATGCTAAATTCAATATCCTCGCCCATACGCGTAATAATGTAGCCTCCTGTTTTTTCAAAAACTTGTCTTGAAATTCCCATATTAAAACTACGAGGGCGAAACCTCTCCGCCGATTTTTTATTGCCACGTATGCCCCCTGTAGAAAAAAGCGAAGTCATTGCATAACTGATAGCCTTTTGCGTATCTGTAAAACTTTCGTGAGCCGTATCTGGTCCTCCATAAGCATCTAAATAGTTGTTTTGCAAGAATTCATACACTTTTTGTAAATAATTCGGTGGTACTATACAATCCGAATCAAACACAATAAAATACTCTCCTTGGGCTTGCTGATAAGCAAAATTTCTCGTAAAACCCTGCCCTACATTTTCAGCTCTATCAAAATAACGAATAGGTAGTTTTTCTTTGAAACTTTCCACTATTTTATCCGACTTCTGTTTGGAGCCGTCTTCTACGACAATAATTTCCCAAGAAATTTTTTCTTTGTCAAAGGTTTGCTCGCTAAGCGACTGCAAAAGCTCGCTTAGTTCATCAGGACGATTATAGACAGGTATAATAATGGAAAAAAACACGTTAGAAGCAAATTGTTTTGAACTTTACTTTTTTTCGGTTTTATCTATACGCAGGCGTTGCTCACGATTAGCAATTTCCCAAGCTGTAAGGAATATGAGTTGCCCGATTTTTGACATTTTCGCATAACGGATTTTTTCGGGTGTATCGGTAGGTTGGTGGTAGTCGGCGTGTAAGCCACTGAAATAGAAAATAATAGGAATGTTCTTTTTGGCAAAATTGTAGTGGTCGGAACGATAGTAGAGCATTTCGGGGTGCAGGGGGTCGTTGTAGGTGTAGTCCAAGATGATTTTCGTGTATTTATCATTTACAGCTATTTGCAAGCTATCCAATTCTGTTGAGACCCTATCAGAACCTATCAGATATACATAATTTTCATTCTTTTTTTCCTCGTAGGTTTTATCAATTCTGCCAATCATATCTACATTCAAATCTACGATAGTTTTTTCCAAAGGGAACAAAGGCTCAAAATCTGCGTAATATTTTGAACCCAAAAGTCCTACTTCTTCTGCCGAAACAAGCAAAAACACTATGCTTCGGCGAGGCGAAAAACCTGCCTTTTGAGCAAGCATAAAGGCTTCTGCTATTTCTAAAATGGTAGAAGTACCAGAACCGTTATCATCTGCACCGAAATAAATTTTTCCACCCTGCACGCCTTCGTGGTCGTAATGCCCCGAAATGATGATATATTCATCTTTTTTATCCGTTCCTTCAATCCAACCTACAACATTTTCTGTTTCGGCGATAGGCAGTTTTTCACGATTATTTTCAGTAATGCTTCTGTGCAGGCTATAATACCAACCCGAAACCACAACTTTGAAAGGTTGTAAATAAGGATTTTTTTTGTTTTTCAGATTAGCAGGCTTCAAACCAATGCGTTTCATTTCTTGGGCAAGGTACAAAGCGGCTTTTTTTTGCCCTTTGGTGGCTGTTTTTCTGCCTTCCATTTCCGCCGAAGCCAATTTGAAAAGATGTCTTTGCAAATCTTTCTCGGTAATAGTTTTAGAAAAATAAACTCCCGCCGTATCAGGAGCTATTTGTCCGCTACTTTGAGCCAAAAGTTGTATGGGTAAAAATACAAGCCAAAAGCCATAAAAAAATTTCATAACCCAAGTGAAAATGTTAATTTTGTGGCAAATTAACAAAAACTTTACAAAAAGCGAAAAAAAACTCCGCTGTATTGTTTTCTTTGCAGATATTCTCTAACTTTGAACTTGCATTTGCATAAACATTTTTTCTACACAAATAGTAATTAAACCAAAACAAAAACGTAAATCGTATGGCAACCGCTACCACACAAAAAACAAACTGGCTTGTAGATATGCTTACAAGCACGCTGGGCAGAAAGCTCATTATGGCTCTTACAGGGCTATTTTTGATTTTATTTTTGGTGGTTCATCTTTTAGGCAACTTACAACTTCTCAAAGACGATGGCGGCGTTTCGTTCAACCGATATGCCGACTTTATGGGGCATAACCCACTTATTCAGACTATTTCTATTGGAAACTTCTTTTTCATAGCCTTACACATTGTAACCAGCATTATTCTTACGCTTCGCAACCGAGCCGCAAGACCTGTACAATATGCTTATGTAAATATGGGCAAAAGTAGCTCTTGGGCTTCTCGGAATATGATGCTTTTAGGGACGATTATCCTGATTTTTTTGGTAGTACATTTACAAGCATTTTGGGCTAAATCAAAATTTGGTGGGTTGGGCGAAACTACTCTTGATGGCAAAAGTGTACATAATCTTTATCAAGCTACGCAAATAGCTTTTAGCGAGTTGTGGATAGTGGTTTTGTATGTAGTTTCAATGATAGGGCTTTCTTTTCATCTTATTCACGGCTTTAAGAGTGCTTTTCAGACACTTGGTCTGAACCATAAAAAATATAATGCTCTTATTCACCACGTAGGAATAGCTTTTGCCGTATTTGTACCTGCGGCGTATGCCTGCATACCTGTACTAATGCACACCAAACAAGAAAATCTTTCACTTGTAGCATTAGGCGGCTGTTTGGTTTTAGCAGGTATTATTTCTACTATTATCAAGCCTCGCAAAGAAAGAAAAATGAGCGAAGGTGGAGCAGGGTAAAATAGTATTTTTGTCAAGATGCGAAAAATCAGTCTAAATAATTTTGGTCCTATTCAAGAAGTTAAAGTAGAAATAGCTGATTTGACAATACTAATTGGCGAGCAAGCTAGTGGGAAAAGTATTTTTCTGCAACTCTTAAAGTTTTTATTTGATAAAAACTACATCAGAAAAGTCTTGGAGCAGTATAATTATGAGTGGAAAAATGACTTGGACTATTTGTTTAGGCTGTATTTTGGAGAAGGAATGCAAAACCTTTGGCATAACGCTACAAAAGTTTTTATAGAAGGCAGTAAAGAGATTGGTAAAGATTTTTTCTTTCCCAAAAAGGGGGAAAAATACTCCGAAGTACCTGAAAAACTTTTTTACGTACCTGCTCAAAGAATTTTAGCAGTTGCAGATGGCAGACCTAAAACTTTTATGGAATTTGATGAAACTGTTCCTTTTGTATTAAGATATTTTAGCGAATCTATCAGGTTAATGCTACAAAAGGAAATCATCAAAACCCCAGATTTGTTTCCAAGTAAGCAAAGACTAAAAAATATTTTGCGAGAACAATTTGATAGCTCTATTTTTCATAATCATTCTGTAACTCTTGAAGAGAAATCGGGACAAAAAAAATTTAGAATGAAGTCTGCAAATACTTCTATTCCTTTTATGACTTGGAGTGCAGGACAAAAAGAGTTTATGCCACTGCTTTTAGCTTTTTATTGGCTTTGTCCGCCCTCCAAAAAAAGTAAAAAAGATAACATTGAGCTAGTCGTAATAGAAGAGCCCGAGATGGGCTTGCACCCCCAAGCCATTAAAGCTGTTATTTTACAAATTGTAGATTTACTCACAAGAGGGTATAAAGTTATCATTTCTACCCATTCAGCTATGATTTTGGAGTTTGCTTGGGCTTTTCAAATGATAAAAAACACCCCAAAAGATAACAAAAGTAAAAATAATGCCATAATAAGATTGTTTGATTTTACTAAAAATACACATACCCAGCAATTATTCAAAAACATAGAAAGTAAAGAGCTTAAAACTTTCTTTTTTGAACATACTCCTAATGGCGTTGTTTCAAAAGATATTTCATCATTAGATGCTTACTCTGATGACATTGCTATTGCAGAATGGGGCAATTTGACTTCCTTTTCAAGCAAAGCAAGCGAAATTGTTGCTGAATTTTTATGAAGGGAATAAACTTTAAAGATATTGTTCAAAAAATTGAAGTCCTAAAAAATTGCTACCAAAATGGGTTACAAGCTCTTGGGAATCATAGTGTTAGCATTCAAGTAGAAAACACACGACTATGCGAAGGAAGTATAGATTTGGATAATTGCCTGAAAGAAATATATCCTTCGGAAAATCGTTGGGACTATGTTGTAGGGTACGAAAATAAATCTTATTTCATAGAAGTTCACCCCGCCGATACAAGTGATGTAAAAGTTATTATCAAAAAAGCAGAGTGGTTGAAAAAATTATTAGACAATGAAGCTAAAAATCTAAAAGCGATAAGTCATCAAGTTTTTTATTGGATTGCAACCAGCGGCGTAAAATTGAAAGGTAATAAATATCAAAAACAGCTTGCTCAAAGTAAAATTGTTATAGTAAAAGTCTTAAAATTGCCTGTAAGTTAATTTTTTCATAAAAACATAAACTCTTAGCCCAATATGAAATTAGATGCCAAAATTCCCGAAGGACCGCTCGCCGAAAAATGGGACAGACACAAGTTTAATCTGAAACTTGTCAATCCTGCCAATAAACGCAAATATGAAATCATAGTTGTTGGAACAGGTTTGGCAGGAGCCTCTGCCGCCGCAACACTCGCCGAATTAGGCTACAACGTCAAGGCTTTTTGCTTCCAAGATAGCCCACGTAGGGCTCACTCTATTGCCGCCCAAGGAGGTATCAATGCCGCCAAAAACTACAAAAATGACGGCGATAGCGTCTTCCGTTTGTTTTACGATACTATTAAAGGAGGCGATTATAGAGCCAGAGAAGCAAATGTATATCGCTTAGCACAAGTTTCTGTTAATATCATTGACCAATGTGTAGCACAAGGCGTGCCTTTTGCACGTGAATACGGCGGACTTTTGGACAATCGCTCTTTTGGTGGAGCTCAAGTTTCGCGTACTTTCTACGCCAAAGGGCAAACCGGGCAGCAACTCTTGCTCGGGGCTTATCAAGCATTGAGCCGCCAGATTGCCGCAGGAAAAGTCCAAATGTTCCCTCGTACCGAGCTAATGGACGTAGTAGTAGTAGATGGTAAATGTCGTGGCATCATTACCCGAAATCTTGTAACAGGTGAAATTGAAGCCCATTCGGCTCACGCCGTTCTACTTTGTACAGGTGGTTATGGAAACGTATTCTACCTTTCCACCAATGCAATGGGTTCAAATGCATCAGCGGCTTGGAGAGCCCACAAAAGAGGAGCTTTGTTTGCTAATCCTTGTTTTACACAAATTCACCCTACTTGTATTCCTGTATCAGGCGACTATCAGTCTAAGCTAACTTTGATGTCAGAGTCTTTGCGTAATGACGGTCGCGTATGGGTGCCTAAAAAAATTGAAGATGCCGAGGCTATCCGCAAAGGTCTCAAATCGCCCAAAGATATTAAAGAAGAAGACCGCGACTACTTTTTGGAAAGAAAATACCCCTCTTTTGGTAACCTCGTACCTCGTGATGTGGCTTCGCGTAATGCCAAATATGTTTGTGATGAAGGTAGAGGCGTGAGCCAAACGGGTCTGGCTGTATATCTGGATTTTGCTGATGCTATCAAACGCGATGGCAAAGCCGTTATTGAAGCCAAATATGGCAATCTTTTTGATATGTACAAGCAAATCACTGACCAAGACCCCTACGAAGTGCCTATGATGATTTATCCTGCGGTACATTACACAATGGGCGGATTATGGGTTGATTACAACTTAATGACTACCATTCAAGGTTTATATGCACTCGGCGAAGCTAATTTTTCAGACCACGGAGCCAATCGCTTGGGTGCTTCTGCCCTTATGCAAGGTTTGGCTGATGGCTATTTTGTGATTCCTTATACTATTGGCGATTATCTGGCAACTATCGGACCTAGCGATAAAGTACCTACCTCTCACCCTGCTTTTGACCAAGCCAAAAAAGAAGTAAAAGACCGAATTCAGAAATTACTTTCTATCAAAGGAAATAAAACCGTTGATGAAATACACAGAGAGTTAGGTAAAATTATGTGGGATTACTGCGGTATGTCCCGCAATGCAGAAGGCTTGAAATACGCCAAAGGTAAAATCCGTGAATTGCGTGAAGAATTTTGGAAAAATGTAAAAGTTACAGGTACAAACGAAGAATTTAACCAAACGCTTGAAAAAGCCTATCGTGTAGCTGACTTTCTAGAGCTTGGCGAACTAATGGTTGATGATGCTTTGCATAGAAACGAATCTTGTGGCGGACACTTCCGAGAAGAGTACCAAGTAGATGGCGAAGCCAAGCGTGATGATGAAAACTTCGCCTATGTAGCCGCTTGGGAATATACAGGAGATAACCAGCCCGAAGTCCTACACAAAGAGGAACTCATTTTTGAAAATGTAAAACTCACGCAAAGAAGTTACAAGTAAAATCAAAAAATCCCGAAAATTTGCATTTTCGGGATTTTTTATGGATATTTATGGTAAATTCATCTTATGGAAACCCTTACCAAAATCAGTGTTGAGGAATATTTGGAACAAGAAGCCAAAAATCACTACAAAAGCGAATACCACGCAGGAGAAGTGATTGCTATGGCGGGGGCATCTTTGACTCACAATGTTATAGTAGCCAACACGATTACTATCCTGAATAATTGTATCAAAGAAAAAAATTGCATTGTATTACCTAGCGATATGCTTGTAAAACTATCCGCTTGTGAAAAATACGTGTATCCTGATATTGTGTTGCTTTGTGGTGAGCAACAAATAGAAAAGCACAAAGGTTTAGATGTTTTGCTTAACCCTACTGTTATCGTTGAAGTTTTATCGGTAAGCACTGCCCATTACGATGCCCACGAGAAAATGGAATGTTACTTCACGCTGGAAAGTCTGAAAGAGTATTGGCTCATTGATAGTGAAAAAATTGCTATCAAAGGCTACAAAAAGCAAAATGAAAACGATTGGCATTTACACCTTAGCAAAAATCCCGATGAAAAAATACAAATTGGTGAGTGTGAAATCCTTATCAAAGATATTTATCTGAAAACCAACTTACTCTAAACTATGGAAACCCTTACCAAAATCAGTGTTGAGGAATATTTGGAACAAGAAGCCAAAAATCACTACAAAAGCGAATACCACGCAGGAGAAGTGATTGCTATGGCGGGGGC
>NZ_JBRCWE010000064.1:0-71703 GCF_053497555.1 Raineya sp.
TTATGGTCATTTTTATCCGAAGAATTATCAAAAAAAATAAATCCTAAACAACCTCTATGAAAGTTTTTTCAAATATGAGAAAACTTCACAAAATCAGGAATATTTTTGAAAAATTTTTATGCGACCTTGGGTTCTACCTGAAAGCCTATCACCAGCACATCATCAGTTTGTGCTTCGCTTGCTTCATTTTTCCATTTTTGATGGAAAATATGCAGATATTTCTGCTGATTATCCATTGTTTTTTGATAAATCTCTGTTAGTATTTGCTGAAACTTTCTTCTACCAAGTTTTTTGGCTTTCTCGCCTCCAAACTGGTCGTGAAATCCGTCAGAAAACATATACACACTCATTGGCTCGCTAATCAGAACCTCGTGAAGTGTAAATTGTCTATCCAAACCATAGTTAAAATCGCCCACAGGTTGATTATCACCTTTGATTTCTTGCAATTCTCCATTTCTGATAACATAAACAGGGTTCTTGGCACAAGCAAAAAGCAATTTATTTTCTTTGGGGAAATAGGCACAAGCCGTTACGTCCATACCATCAGTGGTTTGGCTATTCATTTGGTCTAGAGCTCTTATGATTTCGTTGCTTGCGATAGTGAGCAACTTATCGGGTGTTCGGGCTTGCTTTTCAAAAAAAGCCTTATTGAGCGAGGCACTGGCAATCATACTCATCAAAGCACCGGGCACGCCGTGCCCTGTACAATCAGCGACAACAATCATACACATATCTTTCGCCTCGGCAAACCAGTAAAAATCTCCGCTTACAATATCACGAGGCAAAAATAGCACAAAATTGTTTGGTAAAAACTTGGCAATATTAGAATTAGAAGGCAAAATACCTCGCTGAATACGGCTGGCATACGTGATAGATGCCGTCATATCTTTATTTTTCTTGTCTAGTTCTTTGTTCATTACATCAAGAGCATCTCTTTGAGCCAAAATTTCTTCTTGCTGTTGTTGCAATTCTTCATTTTGCTGATTGATTTCATCTTGCTTTTCTTTGAGTTCAAGATTTTGCTTTCCGATTTGAATGTTTTTTTCTCCAAGTTGTTTATTGAGTTTTTTGGTAATATTCAAACTTCTAACAACAAAAAACAAAGCTCCCAAAATCACTGCCCCAATACCAAAGAGTAAGTATTGAATTTGGGTTTGTTGGCGAATGGTGGCATCTTTAAGAGCCTGCTGTTCTTTAGCTAAATCAAGGTCTTTTTGCTTACGTTCTTTCTCTACTCTCTCACTTTCAGCAATAAAGGTTTGTCTTTCGGCTTCAGCCTTTTGGCGTTCAGCTTCTGATTTTTGTTTTTCGGTTTCGGCTTTTTGCTGTGCAAGAGCCAATAGATTTTCTATTTGCTGTTTTTCGGTTTGTTGTTGGCGAATACGAGCCGCCTGCAAGGCTTTGTCTTTTTGTAATGAGGCTAATTGCTCTTTTTGCAAAGCCAATTCTTTTTCGGCTTTTTGTCTTTGCAGTTCCGACTCGCGAAGGGCAGACTCTTTGCGTTCTTGCTCAACAAGAATAGATTTTATCTCACTTTCTTTACGTTCTACGGCTATTTCCTGCTCCAAATTTTTCTGAATTTCTTGCTGACGTTGCCGCTCTCTTTCAGCGAGAAGTTGTTGGTACTTGGTAGCATATTCTTGGGCATCTTTGTAGTTGGATTGAGCCTGATACACCATAGAAAGCACTTTGTAAGCGGCAAGTTGATTTTCAATGTCTTTATTTGCCTCTGCAATTCTACGAGCCTCGTCAGCTTTATTGATAGCCTCGTTGTTTCTATCTGAAAGGAAATAAGCCATTGCCAAATAATTAGCGGCAGAAGCCTTGATATTGGGATTATTGGTTTTGCTGGCTATCTTGGTGGCTTCTTCAAAATAGTAATTTGCCTTTTTGTAATCTTTGATTTGCAAATAAGTAACCCCCGAATTGATATAAGTAAAAGCTTTTTTTTCATCAGAATAGCTTTTATTATCTGTTTCGGACTTATTGATTCCTAAGGCTTTATTGAAAAATGATGCCGATTTATCTTTTTCGCCAAGTCTGCGATAAATTACGCCTAAATTGTTGTAGGTGTGAGAAAGTCCATTTTTATCATTTTTCTTTTCATAAAGTTCCAAGAGTTCTTGATTGTAGGCAAGGGCTTTGGTGTATTGTTTGCTGTATTGTGCGTATTCAGAGCAATCTTCCAAAACGCCTATCAAATCATCTGTTTCCTTACGATTTCGGTGATAAGAAGCAAGTTCCTCGCCTGTTTTAAGTACGCTGGCGTAATCTTGCAAGGCAATATAATTACTCATTAGTTGTCTTTTGATAACTGCAAAGCGGCTTTTAGAATCAGTTTGAAGCGATTTTTCGTAATATTCAACAGCTTTCTTGTAAGCTTTTTGCTCTTGATAGAGGCTCGCAATCTGATACATCAACTCACTTTTTTTGGTATTGGAAGTTTCTTTTTCTAGCTTTGCCAGAAGGTCGTTGAGGCTATTTTGTGAAAAGGCAAAGTGTGTAAAAAGAAGTAATAGAAAAATAATTTTGTTTCGCATAATGTTTCATTTAAGATTTCAAACGATAGGTAAGTCTGACATACAATTCCCTACCTTGCGAAGGTAGCACAATCCGACTGCTAAAATCTGTTTTCCAAGGTACAAACCATTGCCTTTGATTGAGTATATTGAAACAACCTATCCCAAAAGAAAGATTTTTGAGTAAAAAGTTATCGTAGTTGGCAAAAAGATGAATGTGCTGTTCATTGGAAAACTCTTGGGAGTCTGTTCTATCAAATAATGCATCAGCTATTTTGAACTTATTGGTCAAATACATAAAAGTAGGACTAATAGAGAAATCCTTAGTGATTTTGATATTTCCCTGAAGAGTAAATTTGTGAGCAGGCGTACCTGAAAAATCGGTAGGCACAAGGGGTAAGCGTTGTGCATCATTTGAAACACTCACTCTGTAAAAAGAATAACCTGCCCGCAGATAGCCCCATTTTTGCGACCATTTGCCATCTACTTCTATACCACGCGTACCCGAATTGCCTGTATTTGCATAGTTCAACCTCGGATTATTATTGATAAGCGTATCACGACGAACAATAAAATCACGGATAAAAATATCATAAGCATTGACGGTGATAAGCAAATTATCTTTCCACTTAAACCCTGTTTCAAATTCTACTAATCGATAAGTTTCAGGTTTCATTTCTGTACCTTCTACGGCAAACTGAATGTTCTGCACGGTGGGGTTTTTGAAAGCCCCTGAATAAAGAGCTTTGAAGTGTAATTTTTCAAATGCTCTTGTAATAGCAATTCTTGGTACAAAAACTGCATTGATATTCGTATATTTATCAATTCTACCTCCTGCCGTTATATTCGCAATAGAAGACTTGATATTAGCTTCAGCAAAAGCCCCAAAGTTTGCAAAAGTAGCTCTATCTGTACCATCTCTAAAACGAATGTTGTTAATATAACGGCTGTTGTCTAAAAATCCTTCGGTACCCAGAGTAATTGTAATATTTTCGCGTGGCTGATACAATAGATAAGAATTGGCGAGGAACCTTCTATCCAAAGTACCTGCAAAGTCCAAGACTATCACACGTCCTACTGGTTCATTGTTAGCATTATAGAAAGCCGCAGGAATATCAGTGAACGTGTAAGGATTCTGCTCTTTTACATTCAGACGAGTGTAAAGAGAAAGTTTATCCGATAAATCAAAACGATACCCTACGTTAAAATAAATGCCTCTTATATTCATCTGAGAATTGCCCAGTTGGGGTAAAGCATTGTAATAAGCATTTTGAATAAAACGAACATCTAATTTCTTGAACTTCAAGCCTACATTCACATAAGAAGTTTGAATATCTGAAAGTTGCTCATTATTTACGAAATTGTGGCGAGGGTCATCATTATACAAACCACCTATATAATTTACATCTGTCATTTTCCCTGCAAGACGAGCCGCACTAATACTTACCTCTAAACCATTGTTGAATTTGTTTAATGAATAAACTTCAATATTATTTCGCATTAAGGTTTGGGGAGAGCTAGCCCCAACAACACTCACGAAGCCAATTTCTTGATTAGAAGCAGGCATTTTAGTGATAATATTCACCACAGCAAGACCTGCCATACCTCCATAAATGGCTGAACCCGCCCCACGAATAATCTCAATTCTTTCGATATTACTAAGTGGAAATCGTTGCATCATAAAACTATACCCAAAAGAAATATCATTGATCTGTTGCCCATCTACTTGAAACAATATTTTAGCCTCATTTGCCCCATTACCTCGCACCGTAAGTACGGGTTGAATATCTAAGGCAAAATCAAAGCCGGGCACCATACGCATCACATCAAGTAAATCTTTGGCACCTGAATTACGGATTTCTTCTGCGGTAATGAGCGTAACTATACCCGGCGTTTCTCTAAGAGTCGTAGCTTTGAAACCCGCAATAGAAACACTGGGTTCTCCTTTGTCTAAACGCTCCAATTGCAGAAGCTCGTCAAATTCTGGATTGTAAAATGTAGGAAGGGAGTCTTTTTGTGCCAAACTACAAAAAGGAGAAAATATCCAAAAGAGCAGAATAGCTTTTATGATATAGGGCATAAGTAAATATTTTTACAATTATATGAAAAACCATACACAAATAATATTTTTTTGATGAAATATTTCTAATAAATTTTGATGCAATTCCACAAAATAATTTTACATTTGTAAATACGTAAAGCAAACCTTATTTTATGAATATTAAAGTTATGCTATTGGGAATCTTGCACATCCTATGTATCGTAGGGTGTGATACTAAAAAAGAACCCAAACCCGAACAACCTAATCAGCCCCAACTTACACCTCTAACACTTTCCGAAATTACAGGTACTTGGAAACTCGTAGCCGCTTCTCTCCTTGCTCCCATACCAATCTCCGATATTTATGATGTAAATAACTCTATACTTTTCAGTAGTTCTGCGGCAAGAGAAGGCTTTTGTAGTAAAAATTCCTTACTTAGTATCAATGCTGATAATACTTGCAACGAAGAGTTTATAGCCGCTACCTACAATTTTCCTAACTCCACAACCCAAAATTGCCCTGCTATTACTTACACAGGTAATTTTACCCTTAACTCCAATACCCGAACCATTACACTCACTTTCACTAACCCTACCAATGATAAGATTTATTTTGTAAAAAGCATAGAAAATGGCACAATGATTGTGGAATCAGAAAGTACACAAGGAGGAACCCCTTCCAAACGTTCTGTAACATATCAGAAGCAATAGAATTCATTGACGTAATATCTACCAAAGATTAGACGACTATTTCAAGATTTACAAGAAACGCTAAACCAATTTTTCCTGAATAAGACACAAAAATATTGTTTTTTAGTAGCCATTTTTTAATTTTGTACTATAAACTAAACCCTCTTTTATGAAAAAAACAACCTACTTTGCTCTGATGCTTTTGATTGCATCGCTTGGGGTATTTTCTTGTAAGAAAAAAGACCCTGAACCTACACCTCGCCAAAAAATTCTTGGCAAATGGAGAATGCTCTCTGGCTCTACCACCATCAGTGGAAGTACAACTCCTGCCGCTCCTTGCGAGCTTGATGACATCACAGAATTCAAGACAGGAGATGTTTATACTATTGATGAAGGTCCTACCAAGTGCGACCCAAGCGACCCACAAACCAGAACAGGAAGCTATAATCTGAATGAAGCTGGCACTACCCTCAATATCAACGACCCTTCTATTGGTATTGGTATCGCTTTTCAGGTTTTAGAACTAACCAATACGTCTCTCAAAATCAAAGCAACTAATGTGCTTGGCTTGGGAATAGATGTAGAATATACCTACCAAAAAATGTAAAAATGAAGCGACCTTGAAGGTCGCTTTTTTGTTCAATCTACTTAATTGCTCCATAATGAAAAAGATATTCTTGTTTTTGCTCGCAGGGCTATCGCTCAAACTTGTCCAAGCCCAAAATGGTAATTGCAATAATGGTTTTTTCCCTACTACACAAAGAAAAACAATAGAAGTAACCCATTACGACCGAAAAGACAAAGTTTCAATGGTCGTGAAAAATCAGTTAGAAAGAGTTCAGACCAATAGCCAAGGAATGGAAGTTTTTTTCAAAAGCGAAAGTTACAATCATAGAGGAAAACTGATGTTTAAGGCTGATTATACAGTGAAGTGCAAAAATGAAACCTTCTACGTTGATGCCCGCAACTGGGCGGGTCCTTCTATGGCACAACAAAATGCCCCTGATATGGAAACTACTATTTCGGGTGAAGGTGTTCCCTACCCTAATAATCTGACCGTAGGACAGCGGCTGCCCGATGCAGAAGTTGAAATCAAATCTACTTTGAAAGGTAGCCCCGTAGCACTGATGACTTTCCGTGCCAAAATTACTGACCGAGTAGTAGAGGGAAAAGAAACTATCCAAACTCCCGCAGGCACTTTTGAGTGCTTCAAACTCACTTACAAAGGGGATATCAAGGTTAGTTTTGTCAAGCAAAACCTAAACTATGTGGAATATATCGCCAAGAATGTGGGTGTTGTCAAGTTGGAAGCCTTTGATAAAAATGGTAAAAGAGAGCATTATCAGATACTAACAAAATTTGAATAAAAATCGCAAGCGAGGAGTTTCTTGAAATGAATATTCCTCGCTTGTTATTTCTAATTCTGAAAACGCTCCTCAATATGTTTTTGTCATATCCACAGGCGAAACTAAAATAAAATTAGCCTTGTTTTGGTTTTCTTTTTGAAGCTCTTGCAGATTTTCTTGCTCTACGGTAGCAATCGTAAGAATTTTCAAATCAGGTTTCTGACGTTTCAGATACCAAACAATGCCTTCAAAATTATCGGAATGATACGAACCGTTGAAATGCAAGAATATTTTTCCTTTTTGCCAATTCTGCAAGATAAAATGAGCCATTGTAGCATCTTTGATGGCTTGTGCTTGTGCAAAATATTCGGGCTTACTGCTACCACCGCCCATAGCTCCGTGAGAAGCCATTTTCATCATTTCGGCATAAGCGGGCAAAGACGCATCAAAAGCTATCGGCAAGGGGGCTATCCATTTTTTGGCATCTGCTGAAAGTTTATTCAACCCTTCCAAACCCTCACGCGATACAATATTTGCATACCTACGAGGTACATTGGTCGCAATAAAAGGAATTTTCTGCTTGATAGCAAAATCTAACAAAGGCTTGTAGTCGGTACGATAGTTATCCCACATTTTAGCTTCTTTGGTGAAATGGTTTTCTTTTATCCAACCATTCGCATATTCATCAAGCACTATCTGATTATCTGCTTCAAACATTTCTGCCCCTAAAACGAGCTTGCCTGCCTGCTTGGCGTGTAAATCTTTGAGCAATTGCAGTTGTAACCAATGACAAATAGAGTTGTTGTGCAGTTCACCGAAAAAGATAATATCAGCTTTTTCGGCTTCGGCAAGTAAAGAAGCATATTCTACCTTTTTGCCTTTGGCATCAAATAATTGATAAGCAGGTTTGGTTAGCATAAATAAACTAAACAATAAAATTCCAACTTTGAACATAATTTTCTGCATTTTGAGTGAGGCTTAAAATTAAGATTTTTTGCAAAATTTTCTATCTTTGCCTTCCAAAAGTTTTCTTTATTATGTTACTAACCAAACTGGAAATCAAAGGCTTCAAGAGCTTCGGCGATAAAGTTACCATTTTATTTGATGAAGGAGTCACGGGGATTGTAGGGCAAAATGGCTGTGGTAAGTCTAATGTTGTAGATGCTATTCGCTGGGTGTTGGGCGAGCAAAAAACCCGTGCCTTGCGTTCCGATAAAATGGAAAATATCATTTTCAATGGTACTAAAAAGCGTAAGCCTTTGAACCTTGCCGAGGTTTCGCTTACTTTCAAAAATACTAAAAATATTCTTGCTACCGAGTATTCGGAAGTTACCATTACTCGCCGCTTGTATCGTACAGGCGAAAGCGAATACTTGCTCAACAATGTACCTTGTAGGCTCAAAGATATCAACAACCTTTTTTTAGATACGGGTATCGGACCTGATAGTTATGCAATTATTGAGCTGAAAATGGTTGATGATATTCTCAACGACAAAGAGAACTCTCGCCGCAATCTTTTTGAAGAAGCCGCAGGCATTTCCAAATTCAAAGTGCGTAAAAAAGAAACCCTAAAAAAATTAGAAGATGCCGATTTAGACCTTTCGCGTGTAGAAGATATGCTCTTTGAAATTCAAAAACAACTCAAAACCCTTGAACGCGAAGCCAAACGAACTGAAAAATATTTCAAAACCAAAGAAGAATATAAAAATGCCAGCCTTGAACTTGCCAAAAAAAGCGTCAGCGACAAACGCGAACTGATGCTCCATTTGGCTAATCAGTTGCAAAAAGAAAACGATGAAAAACTCCATATTCAAACACAAATCACAGAAAAAGAGGCTCTTATTGAAAAGCAAAAAAATGATTTTGCCTTTCAAGGCGAAGCCGTAAGAACCAAACAAAAGGAAGTGAATGAGTTTTTTAATGAAATCAGGCAGTACGAAAATGAAAAGAAAATCAGGCAAGAACGCATCAAGATGCTTTATGAAAAACAAAAAAGTCTTCAAGAGCAAATAGAACACGATAAAGAACGTGAGCAAGAAATTCAAAGACAAATTACAAACTGGCTTGTAGAAAGAGGCTCTGCCGAAAAATTGATGAAAGAACTTTGGCTAGAACTGCAAAATATTAAAGCCGAATATGAAACCGAACAACAAAAAGTAAATGCCCTTCAAGGCGAATTTGCAGAACTTTCTACTTTGCTCAGTAGCAAGCAAGAGGCTGTTTTTGCTCTTACGAAACAATACGAAATCAAGCAAACGCAAATCAAATCTTTGGAGCAAGAAATTGCCAAAAGCAAATCGGAAGGAACGCAAAGAAATGAAGATTTAGCACTTTTTCAGGAACAATTGGAACTATGCCAAAACGAACTGCAAGACCTAAAAGATGAATTGGAACGCTTACAAACCAATGAAAACGATTTGCAAAGCCGTTTGCAAGACCTTCTGGACGAAAACGCTGAAATCAAAGAAATTTTAATCCAAAAAAACCGCTTGCTTGATGCCAAACGCAACGAATACAAACTTACTAAATCTTTGGTAGAAAATTTAGAGGGTTTTCCCGAAGCTATCAAATTCTTAAAAAAGCAAGATTTCTTTTCACAAACCCCCTTGCTTTCCGATATTTTTACTTGCCAAGACGACTACAAACCCGCCATTGAGGCTTTTTTGGAGCATTTATTAAGTTTTTACATTGTCAAAAATTCGCAAGAAGCCCACGAGGCAATCTCTTTGCTTGCCAAAGCTGAAAAAGGCAAAGCCAATTTTTTAATTTTAGAAAGCATACTACCCGAAAAGAAACCTACTCCAAAGCCTCAAAATTGTATTTCTGCTCTTGAAATTTTGGAATTTGAGCCTATTTATCAAAATTTATTTGCACACTTGTTTGAAAACGTCTTTTTGGCAGAAAAAGAAAGCATTTCTGACCTGCAAAAAAAGCACCCCGAATGTATTTTTGTAAGCAAAGATGCCCAAATAGTTAGTCGGAAGGCTCGTATTTCGGGAGGCTCGGTGGGGAGCTTTGAAGGTAAAAATATTGGTAGAAAAAAGCAGTTGGAAACCTTGCAGAAAGAAATAGAGGCTTTGGAAAGTGAAATTTCAGACCTACAAGAGCAAAGCCAAGCCAAACAAGCAGAAATCAATGATTTGAAAAATGCTTCTTTCAAAGAACAAATCCGAGAAACACAAATTGCTTTCCATAAAAAAAATGAGCAATTCATAGCCCTTCGTACCAAAACCGAACAGCTACACAGCCTTATTGAAAGCGGCTCGGAAAATTTGGAAAGTCTGCAAGAGCGTTTAGAGGAGTACCATAGCCAGCTCAAAGCTCTCGAACCGCAAATCAAGCAAACCGAAGCCGAATTGTACGCTATACGCGAGGAGCATACTACCAAAAATCAACTTTTACAGAAAGCTAACGATTGGCTATCGCAAAAATTAGGCGTTTTGAATCAGCAAAATCTGAAATATCATCAGCAGGAAAGCCGTGTGCAAAGCATAGAACAAGAAATCAAATTCAATGAAAGTGCCTTAGATGCCCTGCGAAATCGTTTGCAAAAAAATAATGAAGAATTAAGCCGTGTTAGCATTGAAATTGAAGGCTTTGAAGAAACCAAAGAAGCCGAAGACGACAAAATTCTTTTGATGTACGAGCAGAAATCTGTTTTGGAAAGAGAACTGAACGAAATTGAAAAAGAATACTATGCTTTGCAAGGCGAAATTGGAAGGTTGGAAAAGGAAGTACGCGAATTGCAAAGAAAGCGTGAGCAAATAGATTTGATTATAGGCGAAATCAATGCGAAAATCAATGAAACAAAGCTATCTTTTACAAGTATCAAAGAAAGGCTTTCGGTGGAATTTAATGTAGATTTAGAGGCATTGATGAGTGAAGAGAATGTAGAAATTTCAGCCAAAACCGAAGCAGAACTCAAAAATGAAGTACAAAGGCTCAAAAATGTTTTAGATACCATTGGGGCAATTAACCCTATGGCAATGGAAGCCTACAAAGAAATCAAAGAAAGGAACGATTTTATTGTTGCCCAAAAAGAAGATTTGCTCAAAGCCAAAAATTCACTTTTAGAAACTATCCAAGAAATAGACACAGTAGCACGCGAAAACTTTTTAGCAACTTTTGAAGCTATCCGACAAAATTTTCAGAAGGTTTTTCGCTCGCTTTTCACCGAAGAAGATACTTGCGATTTGGTACTTTTCAATCCTGAAAACCCGCTGGAAAGCCCTATTGATATTATTGCCAAGCCCAAAGGGAAACGTCCGCTTACTATCAATCAGCTATCGGGTGGGGAAAAAACACTTACCGCAACCTCTTTGCTTTTTGCTATCTACCTCATCAAACCTGCCCCTTTTTGTATTTTTGATGAGGTTGATGCCCCTCTTGATGATGCCAATGTAGATAAATTCACGAATATTATTCGCAAGTTTTCCGAAGAGTCGCAATTTATTATTGTTACCCACAACAAACGTACAATGGCGGCAACGGATATAATGTACGGAATTACAATGTTTCCCGAAGACCCTGGCGTTTCAAAATTAGTGCCTGTGGATATGCGTGTATTACAAACGTAGAGATAAGGCAATGCCTTGTCTCAATAAAAAATTATAGAAATGCCTTGTCTCAAAATTATTGCACCGCCTTGTCCCAATAAAAAAATTATGACACCGCCTTGTCCCAAAATTATTGCAGTGCCTTGCAAAAAAAATCAATCAAAAAATTGTTCAAAGTTTTTCTGATTAGCCCTCACAGAGTAACGTTCAATGATTGTTTTTCGGGCATTTTTGCCCAAATTTTGCCTTAATTCAGCGTTTTCAAGCAGTAGTAAGAGCGTTTGTTCCCATTCCTCGTTGCTTTCACAAAGAAAGCCATTGTAGCCATTTTGCACAATTTCAGTATTTACGCCCACAGGAGAAACCACAGGAACAATTTCCAAAGCCATATATTGCAAAGCCTTGAAGCCACATTTACCTCTTGCCCAATCGTCATCAAGAAGTGGCATTATACCAATATCCAAAAGCATAAGGTCTTGAATTTCAGTATCTTTTTGCCAAGCAAGATATTCTAAATTAGTAAGACTGAAAGTAGGCGGTTTATCGGAAATCAGCAGAAATATAAAATTTTTCTGCTTGGCAATTTTGGCTAAAATAGGTAGTAGTGGCTCAAGGTATTGAATGGTAGAATGTGTGCCTGTCCAGCCAATTACGGGTAGATTTTTCTTTTGCACCTGAAATTGATGAGGATTATGCCAATTTTCGGTATCAATGGTAGTGGGATTGATAAAAACATTCAGATTGAATTTTTGGGCATATTCGGCTAAAAAGCGATTGCCTGCCGAAACTTTGTAAGCCCAAGAGCAAATAAGTGCAGTTTTTTGATGAAATTTGAGCCAAGCTACTATTTTATTTACTTCCGAAGTATTGGGTAGCCAAATGGCATCGTCAAAATCAAATATCATTTTTTTACGAAAAACCTTACAAGTAACCCACTCTACAAAAGGAAAGCCCAAAGGAGTAGCTTCGCGATGCACAAAAACCATATCATAACGAGGTATCTGCCCCAAAAGCCACAAGCGTCTGATAAATCCTTTCAAAATCCCCCAAATTTTCTCAAAAATATGCCCTTTTTTGTATAAAATTTTCCAAGTTTTTTCGTCTAAAAATGGTTTCAGTGTGATTTTATAGCCTTTTTCCTGTAAAAAGTCTAAATATTGCTCAAAGCGAAATCTTTGCGAACCCGCTGTTCCCGAAGGGTATGGAAACATAAATAAAAGTTTCTTCATAACTATCTTCTTGCTTCCGAATTTTTCAATTTCCACCAGCCTTTTTCTCCTTGGTACTCATATTTTTGAGCCAGCGAAGGTAATCGTTTGAATATTTTTTCAATAGTATTTTTTTCTCCTGTAATAATGGTAGGCAAATCTTGTGAGAGTCTGTCGTATATTTCGGCTTGTATATCGTAATAGTCTAAGAATTGTAAATGTTTTTGAGCAAGCTCGTAATGAAAATAAGGCGTTGAGGCTTTATTTTTTAGGTAAAATTCCCACCTTTTTCCCAAAAACCAAATTTTTTCCTTCTGAATATCAGGTACTTGCAAAGGCTCAAAAAGCGTAATATATTTTTGCCATTTGATAGGGATTTTTTGAAGCAAAAAAATGTAGTTAAAACTGATACAAACAAGCAAAAAAAACACAAAAAGTATTTCACGCAACCACCTGCTTCTGAATAGCAAAAATAAATGAGCCACAAAAAATGCTACTATTGCCCAAAAAGGAGCAAAACTATACATAGAAATTTCAGGCGTAAAGAAAACGCCTAAAACCCCAAAAATCAGCATAAACAAGAGTGCTTGTTGGGAACGTATCTGATAATTGATAAAACCGCCACTTTGCAAAAGGAAAAGAACTCCAAAAAGTAAAAAAATAATGGGTAGTGCCAAAAAAATAGCAAAATGCAGAAAAGACATCGCATAGTCTTTACTTAGCCAAAAGCCGCTCAAAGCAAAAAACTCCACGAATTGCCCAAAAGCATCTTTGAAATAAAAAATAAGTCCGAAAAGGGCAAAAGGCAGAAAAGCCCCCAAACAAAGCAAAACATATTCCCTTATCTGCGTACCCGAAAGTGTAGCAAAGACAAACATTACTCCCAAAAGCCAAAAAATACTTGGAAAGTAGCATAATATCGCAATGCCTAAATAAATACCAATATCAAAGCCTTTCTGATAGTGGTACTGTTCGTTTAGGTGCAGAAGCAGATTTCCCAAAGCAATAATCAGAAAGGTACTGGCAAGTATTTCGGGAGTAAGTGTGAAACAATCCCACCAAAGCGAAGCCAAAAGCAGGTAAATCAGTGCTGGCACTTGGTTTCTTTCGTGGTACATTTTCGTTTTGATAAGCCAGTAGTTCCACTGAATAGCCTGCACGAAAACGAGCAAACTCGCCAAAATATGCAAAGGCACTACACTTTTTCCAAAGAAAAAATAAGAAATACCATACACAAAAGCAGGTAGAATGGGCGTATTATCCCAAATATCAATGTAAATCCAATTTCCTTCAGCAATTTTTTCGCCCAAAGCCAAAAATTTAACCTCAATGGGTAAAAGAGGCACGCCTATCCACTCGGCAGGCAAACGAATGGCTATAAAAAGTAAAGCCAGCAGTATGGTGCCAAAAATAGAACTGCTACGAAAAATGTTTAACACACCGTCAATTATTTACGTTCAAAAAATTTAGCGTTTGATGTTCAATCCTTTAAGAGTTTTCTCTCTCCTTTTCTGTCTGACATCTATTTTCTAAAATCCTGTTTCCTGAATCTTGTTTCCTACTTCTTTACTGCTACAAACTATACCTAAACAATTACAACACAACTTTACACCTTAATATTTTTGCAGTGAAATTAGCGAAAAATATCTAAACTACGATATTAAGCAATAAAAAAGCCTTAAACTTTGATGTTTAAGGCTTGCGGAACGGACGGGGCTCGAACCCGCGACCTCCTGCGTGACAGGCAGGCATTCTAACCAGCTGAACTACCGCTCCGTTTTTGGTGTTGCAAAAGTAGAAATCTTTTTCTTTCTTGCCAAATATTTTCTTAAAAATTTTTTCACAATGAAAAAACTTGGACTGATTGGATACCCCCTAACTCATTCATTTTCAAAAAAATATTTTCAAGAAAAATTCTTTCAGGAAAATTTGCATAGCTACACATACGAGCTGTATCCCATAGAAAATATTAGTCAATTTCCCCAGCTACTTGCCCAAGAACCCGAACTTATCGGCTTAAATGTTACCATTCCGTACAAAGAGCAAATCTTGCCTTTTTTGGACGAGATACACGAAAATGCCCAAAAAATTGGTGCTATCAATACCATAGCTATCCAAAATGGCAAAAAAATAGGCTATAATACCGATTATGAAGGTTTTTTGGTTTCTCTACAAAATTGGATAAGCTATCAAAAGCCTTCCAAAGCTCTTGTTTTAGGAACAGGTGGAGCAAGTAAAGCCGTGCAAGCAGTTTTAGAACATCTACAAATTCCTTTTCAAGTGGTTTCCAGAAATAAAAAAGCCACACAGCTCACCTATCAGGAAATTACACCAGCACTTATTGAAAGTTCTACGCTTATTATCAATACAACGCCTTTGGGTATGTACCCCGCACTCAATACCTGCCCCCCTTTGCCTTACGAGTGTATCAATAGCAAGCATTGGCTTTACGATTTGGTCTATAATCCCGAACTAACACTCTTTTTGCAAAAAGGCAAAGCTCAAGGAGCAAATATCAAGAATGGTCTGGAAATGCTTTACTTGCAAGCAGAAGCGGCTTGGAATATTTGGAAAAGGATTTAACACTTATCAAAAAAGCCTCTGCAAAATAGCTTTACAGAGGCTTTTGAAAATTTTATTAAAATTACTTCATCACTTGCAACCAACCACTACAATTTACTCCCGAAGGGGATTCCAAATGGTAATAATAAGTTCCTGAAATTACTTCTTTGCCTCCTCCCCACTCTTTTTGGTAGTTATCAGACTGAAACACCAGCTTACCCCAACGATTCCAAATCTTTATTTTAGAGCCTGCTTCCGCCACCTCAAAAACATCATTCACACCATCGTCATTAGGGGTAATGACGTTGGGAGGGAAAATAGGCGGTTTGGGGACATACACCTTCTTTTCGGCTTTGGTTTCGCAATCATTCAAATTTACGCCTACAAGTGTAATAGTATATTCTCTATCAGGAATGAGATATGCGTGTTCAGGCGGGTTTGCACCTGTGTAGGTAGTACCCTCGCCCATAGTCCAACGGAACTGCTTGAATTTGAGTGTATCTACATTCACCAGATTGAGCTTTACACGATAAGGCGTGTTGCAATCTTTTACAAGTTGAAAATCAAAATTCACAGGTTCGGCTTGGATAACGGTAACCCTAACTTGCTTTCGCACTGTGCAGTTATCGTCTTTCATTTCTAATGTATAAGTGGTAGTTTGCAAAGGCGAGGCGATAGGGTTGGCAATATTAGGGTTGCTCAAACCTGTTGAGGGTGTCCAACGATAGGTTTTAGCACCACTGGCTACCAACTGCACACTGCTAAACTTACAAATAGTTACATCATTAGGGGCTTGGAAATTAGGAATAGAAATCACCAAATCTTGAACCTTTTGAGCCGTTTTGTTGCAACTGGTTACAAACAAACGAACCTTATAGTTTCCTGAACTAGCAAAAGTATAAGAGAAATTTTGTTGAGTGGTATTGGTAAATAAAATGTTTCCTGCAATATCGTAAATTGTCCATTCAAAGCTATCAAATTCGGTAACATTGGGCGGAAACACAAAATTCACAAGAGCCGAGCAAGATGTTCCTCCACCAATGATAGTCGTATTGCTGGTAGGGTCTTGCATTGTAAAATCGGCATTGATATTAGTTTGGAATTTGAATACGGCACAATCCCAACCTGCCCCTGAGGCAATTGTAGATTGCCAAACGCCTGTTGTAGTCTGAAAACCACTATTTGTACAAACTGCGTGATAAACGGTTCCATCTTTGGCAAAACGGCTTGTACCGCCATCAACGTGTTCGCCAGAGGAAGCTCCGCCTACAAAAGTTGCATACAGCAAACCTGCCATATTAGGACGATACACAGCGAGATAAAAATCCCTGCCATCGGTAGTGCTTTTGAAAGCATCAGGCGTAACAGGCGAACCTGTAACATTGGGAATACTGCTCCAACCACCATAACCCGCAATATAGATATTTCCACAAATATCTACCAAAAAAGCCGTAGGCGAAAGATTGTAAGTACCATTGCTATTGCCTACACGGGTACTCCATTCGCTAACGGTCAAATCGCCATTAAGTTTATGGATAAATTGCCCGCTATTGCCATTATTATACACACTGGCAGGTGCAATAGGGTAAGTTGCTCCACGACTTTGTCCGTAGGCATACGCATTGCCATCTACATCTAAATCAATGAAAAAAACCATATCAGGCTGAGCTGTACCGAGATAAGTAGAACGAATCAAATTGCCATTGCTATCAAATTTTGCAAGAAATCCGTCATCATTCCCAAAAGCTGAAGTATTTAGCCCTGTGGCACTGGGCAAATTGGTGCTTCTCGTGCCTCCACCGATATAGATATCGCCTGCGGCATTTGTTTTTACTGAAAGCCCAATATCTAGTCCATTTCCACCGAAGTAGCGTCCAAAAACCAAGTTAAGGTTATCATCAAATTTCAAAAGCAAAGCATCTTGACCGCCCTGTAAAGTACCTGTTACTCCCGCAATAGTATTGGAAGTAGTATTGGTAGCTACAAAAATATCGTTATTGCTATCTACGTAAATATCACCTCTACTGCCATCGCCATAGTTATCTATCGTCCAAGCCAAAGAACTTGCCTTGATAGCTTCGTTGCCATTCCCCCCAAGCATTCGGGCACGGTTCAAAGAGCCATTATCGTTGAGTTTTACGATATACATATCCGTACCATTGCTATACGTAGAAGCCGTAACCGAAGCAGAAGTACCTCCTTGGAAAGTGGGTCCGAAAGTTATGGGGAAATCCGTAGAGCCTGTTGCCCCAAAAGCATACAGGCGATTATCGTTATCTACTACCAAGCTATGTGGAATTTCGTTTTGGTTACCTCCCACAAAAGTTACATACAAAAGTGTAGTACCCGTAGGATTATATTTATACAAACGAATATTGATAGAACCTCCCAAAGTACCTACATTGGTAGGTGTAGGCGAGCCTGAACGCATACCGGGTCCGAACGAAGTAGAACCCGAATAAAGATGTCCTGTTTCATCAAAACAAGCAGTATTACCATAATTGCTTGAAGTCGCTCCCGAATAAGTCGCAAATACAATACCTGGGTCTATGATAAGCGGGTATTTTTTGTTGTACCCTTGTGGAAACTCAAAACTCACAACATTGCCATTTAGAACAAATTTGGTAGGAACTTCTACTTCTTTTCCCTTGATAATCTGATAGCTATAAGGCTTTTTCTCATAGATACTTCCCAAAGTAGTTTTAATTTCCAAAGAGCCATCAGGCAAAATCTCCAAGCCCGAAGCATACTCATACTGCATTTGAATAAGGCGAGGATTCGCACCTGTTTCCAAATGGAATTCATATTTCAGCGAAGTGCCTTTACTAAACAAATGATAAGAAATATTGGGGTAAATACTTTCAAAAAGAACTTTTTTATAGGTATTGCACTGGTCTGCCCAGAATGTTTTATCATTGCCCAAATAATAATTGTACTTGGTAGGTTGCATTTCTGTTGGCTTGGCTTGCACCGGACTTGCCCCCAAAAATTTTACCACGAAACTATGAAAGCGAATTTCTGCATCGGGGCTTATATCTTCGGGGTGTTCTTGATGATAGCGTTTATGAACTGCTTGCTCGTCATAGAAAAAATATTGCAAACTGCCATTTTGCACATCTAAAAAACCCGAAGGTATTTCGGCACGTAGCTGAATATCCTTGTACCATTGTCCTTTGTTTTCTACAAAAGAGATTTGAGCAGGAGCTACCTCCAAGTTTTTGATAGGTGTTTGTTTCTTTTGAGCGAAAACACTGCTCACTATGCCCCCCCACAAGAAAATGAGTAGATATTTGTGTTTCATTGTAAAAAAATTTTGCCTGACAAAAGTTTATCAGGCAAATTTACTAAAAAAAAGGAATTTTCAAAACAAAATTTTGCAAAAAGGGTTATTTTTTATTAGCTTGCCCGAAACTTGTGTAAATAAGTTTGAATTTTGGGCAATTCCCCCCTAAACCTTTGAATCTCAAATAGACTGGATTGCAAGATATTGGGCAATTTCTACTCTTGCTCTTCCTGCTCGTCTTTATTTTTCTTTTTACTTTTTCTTTGTTCTTTTTCTTGGGCTTTCTGTTGTTTTTCTTTTAGTCTCTGTAGTTTTTTACGCTCTTTGGCTTGTTGAGCCTCAAATTTAGCTTTTCGTTTCTTTTGAGCATCTGTAAGGTCGGCATCGCTGGTAATAGTATTATCTTTGGGTTTTTCCTTTTTAGGTGCATAATTCATCGCACAACGGAAACCCAAAGTAGCCAAACTTCTATCCATTTCTAAATATCTACGTGTACCGGGAATAAGCCAGTAAGCCACATCTTTCCAAGAGCCACCTTTATAGACTTTGAAGCGAGCTAGTTTTTCTTTTGCCACAATATTGCCGGATAAACCAAGCATATTATGGCTCATTGCACTGGGGAAAGGCATTAAATTTTCTTTGGCAATATCTATGGTGTCTTTTTGTTGCTGTTTAATTTTTTGTCCTTTCGCTTTCATTGTGGTATCCGACCTGCCATAAAGCATCACATTCAGCGTGAGCTTATTCTGATAAGTAGAATCCATATAAGTAGCGGCTCTTTTCACTTGGCGTAAATCGGGGTATTCTTCCCAACCTTCCACAAAATAAGCATCTTCTACCCATTCATTTACATTACCAGCCATATTGTACAAGCCAAAATCATTGGGCGGATAGGAATAAATAGATGCCGTAACCATTGCCCCATCGTTGAGCCTGCCTGCAATACCCGCATAATCGCCTCTACCACGTTTGAAATTGGCTAAAAATAGCCCTTTGTTCGGATTGTAAGGGTTGCGGGTTTGACGAGTATCCCAAGGGTATAAGCGTTCTTTACCAGCGGCACGAGCATTATCGTATTGCGTAGCTACCATAGCCTTGGCGGCGTACTCCCATTCGGCTTCGGTAGGCAAACGATAATCTGGAAACTTGATAATATTGGAAGTATCAATTTTTTCTGGCTTGGTAAATTGACCTACGGTGAGCTTTCCGTCTAATTTTACGCCCGTGTAATAGCTTTTCGTTTCTTGGTAATGATTTACCATTTTGGTTCGCCACTTGCAAAACTCTTGTGCCTGAATCCAAGTAACTCCCACAACAGGATACATTCTAAAACCTGGGTGGCGAAGATAGTTTTTGACATAAGAATCATTGGCGGCGGCTTCCGAAGCCCAAACGGTTGTATCAGGCAATAAAACCTCTTCGGCATACTCCTCAAAGGTCATTCCTGCGGGGATAGAATCGCGATTATGATAAAAAAAATTCATAAATTCAAGCCAGTGGATATTGGCTATTTCGGTTCTATCCATATAAAAAGAAGGCACAATCACACGAGTCAGGCGATTGCGAGAAAGGTTGATGACATCTTCTTCGGTAATTCCCATCACGAAAGTTCCCCCCTCAATAAAAACCATATTAGGAGCATTGGGCATATCGTAGTATTTTGCCACAAACATACTGTTATCAACAGTACTATCGTTGTAGGGAATACCTGTAACCTGACTGACACCATCTACATTACCCGCTTGCATATCCTCAAAGGATTGCCGTTCGGTTTTATCTTTCTTCTTGAATAAAGAGCAAGCCGAAAAAGTATAAAGAACTATAAGTAGAAAAGCCAAGTATATGTATCGGACTTGAATTTTCATAAAGAAGTTTTTGAAATAATGCTTCAATTTCAAGATTTAGCTGATAGGATTTTTGCAAACACAAAAAGGCTTTGATAACACACAAAGCCTTTTTGTGGGTATCTATAAGGAATTATCTGTACTGACCGCCCACACGCTTATTGCTTCGGCGTTTTTCACCTACTTTCTCACCTGCCATAATCATAGCACAGCGGAAACCAATATAGTCGCGAGCTTCAAATTTGTTCAAATATCTTCTTGTTCCGGGTGAAAGCCAATAAGCTACATCTCTCCAAGAACCACCTTTATATACTCTTGCACTATCATCAACCAAAGAGTTTTTCTTACCTGCGAGCAAATAATTAGATGTAGGGTCGCCTACCACAGATTTAGAAGGGTCTGATTTGAGTTTAGTGCTATCTAATTGAATTCTTCTCACAGGGTTCAAATCATTTACATCTTCAAAAGCCAAAGGACGATACACATCTTCAACCCACTCAGCTACATTGCCCCCCATATTGTAAAGACCAAAATCGTTGGGAGGATAAGCATATACCCATTCTGTAATAAGGGCGGCATCATTTTGCTTGCCTGCAATACCTGCATAATCGCCTCTACCACGCTTGAAGTTAGCTAAGAAAAAGCCCATTTGCTTTCCGTAAGGGTTACGCGTTGCGTGTCCGTCCCAAGGATACACACGATTGTTGGACTGGTTTTCATCTTCATATTGTGTGCCTATCATACCTTTGGCGGCGTATTCCCATTCCGCTTCAGTAGGCAGACGATAATCAGGCATAATTACACCACTCTCCAAAGGAGCATCTTTAGCCGTTTTGTATTGGCTTAAAAATCCGTCTTTGTCTTTCTTTTTAGCCTCATTGAATAGATATTCGTTAGCGGCACGCGTACGCCATTTACAGAATTCTTGTGCTTGCACCCAATTGATACCCACCACAGGGAAAAAGCGGAAGCCGGGATAACGCAAGTAGTTGGCAACATAAGAGTCATTGAATGCCGTTTCTCTTGCCCACACAGTAGTATCAGGACGTAAAATTTGTACTACAAAGTAAGAGTAGTCAAAACGCTTTACGTCGTTGGGGTCAATGACATCAAGTTTTTGGAAATTGTATTTATTGGTTTTGGTGTTATTCAAATAATCCACGTAAGAATTGTATCGGTCAGTTTTTTTAGAGTCGTAAGTATAGCCGTCGTGGATATTAGGGATTTCAGACTTGTTTTTGTCTTGCTTGTAGAACTCCATAAACTCAAGCCAGTGGATATTTGCCACTTCGGTCATATCCATATAAAAAGATTGGATACTGATAGCTCTCTCACGATTATCGCGGGTGTAAAGAATATCCTCCTCCCCTGAACCCATCACAAAGCGTCCTCCTTCAATAAATACCAAATTGGGACCATCGGGTTGTCCTAAATAAGGTCTTACTTTTAGCGAGGTGTAAGCACCTGTATCTTGCATATTGTAAGGTATGCCCGTAACTTGGCTAAACATACCTTTCTTATGGACATTGTCGCTTCGTTGCACCTGCATTGGGAAGCCTTCGCTTTGTTTTTTCCCAAACATACTACACGCCCCAAGCGTAACCGCACACGTACCCGCTACGAGCAAGGTTTTCATACTTTGATTCATAATTCTTGGATTTTTTAACACTATTTCAAGTTTTTTGAGGTTACATCAGTAATTGTACCAAAATTGAGAGTTTTTTTTGAGTTCGCCAAAATTTTTTGAAAAAATTTTTCAAAAAAAATTTTGAAGCAGACATTTTGTCAGCACTTTTGCAACTCTTTGGCACTTTTTTATGTTTATGATTTTGCCTCAAAAGTAAATATTTTTTCCAATGATAACAAATTTAGACCTTCAAAGTATCAAGCAACGTTTCGGAATAGTAGGAAATGCCCCTTTGCTCAACCACGCCTTAGAAAGAGCTGTAATGGTTGCTCCTACCGAAATCAATGTGCTTATTACAGGCGAAAGCGGTGTGGGGAAGGAGTCTTTCTCTAAAATTATACATCAGCTAAGCCCCCGCAAACACAATGTCTTTACGGCTGTCAATTGTGGAGCAATTCCCGAAGGAACAATAGATTCAGAACTTTTCGGACACGAAAAAGGAGCTTTTACGGGAGCCGTAGAAAGCCGTAAAGGTTTTTTTGAAGTAACCAACGGAGGAACTATTTTTTTAGATGAAATCGGCGAGATGCCGCTGGCTACACAAGCACGCTTATTGCGTGTATTAGAATATGGAGAGTTTATCAAAGTAGGTTCTTCCAAAGTCCAAAAAACTGATGTACGAGTAGTAGCGGCAACAAATGTCAATTTAGAAGAGGCTATCCGTAAAGGCAAGTTTCGTGAAGATTTGTACTATCGTCTGAGCACCGTTCCCATTTACGTACCTGCCTTGCGTGAAAGAGGCAATGATGTACTATTGCTTTTCAGAAAGTTTGCCACCGATTTTGCTGAAAAATATCGCAGAGACCCCATAGAACTAAACGAAGAAGCAAAAAATATCATTCTGAACTATCGTTTTCCCGGAAATATTCGCCAACTGAAAAACCTTGTGTATGATCTTTCTATCACCGCCGAAAGCCAAATCATTACAGCTGACATTCTACAAAAATACTTACCCAAAGCTATCCATAACAACTTACCCGCTCTTGTAGAAAACGAAAACCAACAGCAAACCTTTTCCGATAGAGAATTGCTCTATAAAGTGCTTTTTGATATGCGTAAAGATGTTACAGAACTAAAAAAGTTGGTCTTGCAGATGCTTACAAGCGGTAGTTCGCTTGCAGGAGCAGAAATTCTCAAAAACCACCAAGACTTGTTCAAAGAAGTACAGGGCTTTCCTGCGGTAGTATCTAGCGAAAGCAATATAGGTAATAAAGTAGTCCTGCCTGTCATTCAGTCCGAAAGTAGTGTCATTCCTTTTTCGGAATCTACCGAACAAATTGAAGATATTCCACACGAAACAGAGGAAGAAACCCTTTCTTTGGAAAAGAAGGAGAAAGAGCTAATTATCAAAGCGTTAAAACAACACAACGGTAAACGCAAGTACGCCGCCGAAGATTTAGGCATTTCGGAAAGAACCCTTTACAGGAAAATCAAAAAATATGGACTTGAATAGTTTGGCACGCTATTTGTGATAATTGCTTTCAGTTTTTTAACCTAAACCCAAAAAACTATGTTGAAAAAATTTTCTATTCTCGCTTCCTTCGTAGCCACTTTTGGTGTAGCTACCTCTTTTGCTCAAACTGCTCAAGGTACTTTGTACTTAGGTGGTGGATTGGGCTTTACCACGTCTTCAAACAAAGAAACTAGATCCACAGGTAGCACTACTACTTCTATTGATGGTCCTAAAAGTACAAGTTTCTCTATTGTACCCGGTGTAGGTTATTTTATCGCTGATAAACTTGCTGTCGGTATTGATATTTCGTTCCTAAACGAATCAGAAAAAGAACCCTATGAAGGACCTGGTGCTCAAACCGGCGACTACAATAAAGTAAGTGGTAACCTCATTAGCTTCACTCCTTATGCAAGAAAATTCTTTATGCTCAGCGATAATTTCGGTTTCACAGGAACTTTTGGTGTAGGTGTAGGGTTTGGCAGTTCAAAAACTGAATCTAAAAGAGGAAGTACTACTGTAACCAATGACGGACCTAAAGTAACTGCTCTTGAAGTTGGCATCACCCCCGGTCTTGTATTTTTCCCTACTAACAAAGTTGGTTTAGAAGCTAACTTCGGTTTTGTAGGTTTCTCTTCAAGAACTCAGAAAGCAACTACTGGCGGTGGCGGAGAAGTAAAATCTACTGATACTTCTTTCGGTTTCGGAGCTAATTCTATCCAATCTACTTTCTCACTTGGCTTCCGTTACTACTTGGCTAAGTAACATTTCCTAACTTGTAACATAACAAAATAGCAAGGACACTCTGTTCCTTGCTATTTTTTTCATTATAGCGAAATACTAAACTTTCAGTTTTTTTACAAAATTGCTTCTTGAAAATTTTCCCTTTACATACTATCTAGTACCAAGAAATCAAATCCTGTAAATCCTGAAAATCATTTTAATCTTGTCATAAGATTTGCTTTTCCCTTGGAATTTTGCTTATTTGCAAAAGCAACTATCTAACAAAATCGCTTTTCCTATGACTTTTTTGGAGAAAACCTGTGAGTATCTGCTCGAAAATCATCAAAATTTGCCCAATATCTGTGTGCTTGTGCCTTCCCGAAGAGCTATGCGTTCTTTGCGTTTAGAATTTCGGAAGAAAAAAATAGAAAAAGACCAAATGCCTACGGTATATCCCATTGAGGATTTCGTAAGCCGAACCTATGAAAAAAGTGATTTAATTGAACAACTCTTGCTTTTGCAAAAAACGGCTTATGAAATTTTAGGCAAATCTATGCAATCGCAACAGCCCAGTGACAATTTGCTTTCGTGGCTTCCTGTACTTCTCAAAGATTTCAACCTGATAGACCAAAATCTTGTTGATGCCGAAAAACTCTTTGTCAATTTAGCAGATATTGAAAGAATGAAGTCTTGGGAAATAGACGAAACCCGAAAAAAATACGTCCAAGACAAACTCAAATATTATTTTGAATTTTGGGATAAGCTATTTGAAATTTACAGGCAGTTTAAGCAAAATTTAGCAGATCAGAATTTGGCTTATTTGGGAATGGTTTATCGCAAACTAGCCGAAAACATACAAATTTGGCTCAAAAATGGATACGAGCATTACTACTTTGTGGGTTTTAGTGCTTTCAGCAAAGCCGAAGAGAAAATCATTGATGAATTGCTTGCCCTGAACAAAGCTACCCTGCTTTGGGATACCGATTCTTTTTATATGGAGCATACAGGCGAAAATCAGGCGGGTAAGTGGCTAAAAAAATATAAGCAAAAATGGCAAAATTGGCTTTGGCAAGAAAACTTTTTGCTATCGCAAGCGAAAAAAATAGAAATTATCGCTACGGGTAGTTATAGTTTGCAAGCACAAGTGGCTCAGAACGTTCTCAATAAATGGGATAAAGAAAGTCGCTCACGCAAACGCACCGTGATTGTAATGCCTGACGAAAATATGCTTTTACCACTACTGCATAGCATTTCAGAAGAAAATTACAACATTACCTTAGGTTTGAGTTTGCAAAAATCAACTTTATTTAACCTCATTTCTCTACTTTTTGAACTGCAACAAACCCGCAAAGAACATAAATGGAAAGCCAAAGATAAAGATGGCAAAAGCGTAGATAAGCATACTTTTGTGTATCATTACAGCAATGTTGCCAAGATTCTCACACACCCTTTTGTCCGAAAATTTGAGCAAATTTTGCTCAAAAAACATCTTTTGCCTGCTCATCAAAGTTTTTTGCGTTTGGCTCGCAAGTATTTGGTGCAATACAACAAAGTTTTGAGCAAATCTTGGGAACTCAAAAAATTACCCGAAACTTTGCTTAAAAATGAGCCTGACGAAGCCATAAAAAGCTCTTTACAACCCTTTTATACCGAAATGCAAACGCTCTGCAAGTTGCTTTTTAGCTCTTGGGATTTGCAAAAAGTAACTTCTATTTTGCTTCATTTGGAGCGTATTATGCTATTTTTTGAAAAAACTTTTGAAAATGAGCAAGATGATTTGGAGCGGTTTTATATCAAGAAGTTTAAGCAGATTTTTGCAAGAATGCGTAAAATACTCAAAAAACGCAATTTCAATATTGATTTCCGCACTTTTAGAAACTTTTTGTTTCAGCTTGCACGCGAAGAGCGTATTCCTTTTGAAAGTAGCGTAGATAATCGCCTGCAAATTATGGGAGTGCTTGAAACCCGTACACTGGATTTTGAGCAAATCATTGTAGTAGCCGCCAACGAAGGCACTTTCCCTACGGTTCAGAAAAACAAATCGCTTATTCCTTATGATATAGCCAAAGCATTTGGCTTGCCTACTTACGAGGATTACGAGGCTATGCACAGCTATTATTTTTACCGCCTTTTGCAAAGAGCCGAAAAGGTTGCCCTCATCTATTGTACTTCCAAAAATGTTTCATTGGTAGGAAATAGTGAAGTAAGCCGTTATGCTTGGCAGTTAGAATACGACTTGGCTCAAAAAAATCCTAAAATAGCTATACAAAAAACGAGTGTTGTCTTTCCTGCTGTTCCCAAAAATCAGCAAGATGATTTGCGTATTGAAAAAAACGAGGAGATTTTAGAAATTATCAAGCAAAAACTGCAAAGTCAGCTCTCTCCTACTGCCATTGATTCTTTTATCCGTTGTTCTTTGCAATATTATTTCAATTACGTGGCAGGTATCAAAGAAGCCAAAGAAGTTCGCGACGAAATAGAAGCCGATACACTCGGAAGCATTGTTCATCACGTTTTGGAAGATATTTTCTTTGAAATTGGCGAAAATAAACAAGTTTCAGCAAAAGATTTGCGAGAAGTTTTGCCTCAAATTCCTGAAAGAGTGAAGCAGAAATTTAAGGAAACAGCTCACCTTTATACACAAGAAGCCATTATTGGGAATAATCTTATCGCTCAAGAAGTTGCTATTTTGTACGTAAAAAACTTTTTAGAAAAGCAAATAGCCGAATTGGAAGACGATAGCAATAAATTGGAAGAAAACCCTACTTTTGAAATTTTGAGTTTGGAAAATAAGCACGAACTTTTACGGATTGAACCTGCTATTTTCCGTTACCAATACAATGGCGAAAGCCTTGATGTACGTCTGCGAGGGATTGTGGATAGAGTAGATAAAATTAGCGGTACTTTGCGAATTATTGACTATAAAACAGGAAAAGTTGAAAAAAAAGATGTAAAAATAGACCTTACCGAATTGCTTTCTATTGCCGATAATCCTGATATGGGTAAAATTAGGCAATTATGGCTTTACAAGTACCTTTTACAAAAAAATTTGGATAGCAATCCTCAATGGAAAACTTATCAGAATGCCCCTATTGAAGCGGGAATTTACAGCCTTCGCAACCCCACCAAAGAATTGCTTGCCCTGCACGCCCCTACCAAATCCAAAGAAAAGGATAAAGATAGAAGCAATCCCGAAAGTATTCGCCTGAATGATAAGGAGTGGTTTTATCAGAAAACCGAAGATTGGCTCAGCAAAGTAATCCATAAAATGCTGGACAAAGACTTGCCTTTTGAAAAAACTGATAATTTGAGCATCTGCGAATTTTGTATCTACAAGAATATCTGTGGGCGAGGCTGATATTCCAAACAAAATTATCTTTGGCGTGTTTATGTAATAATCAGTGGTACAAATGCTTTTATTATGCAAACACGTAAAGTTCCTTTTAATTGGCTCGTCAAACCACTGAAACGCTTTATCAATAATAGTGCGTTCAGTGGTATTTTGCTTTTTTCTGCCACTATTTTAGCAATGATTATTGCTAATTCCCCTTGGGCAGAGGCTTTTCATCATTTCTGGGAAATTGAATTTGCCATAGGAACGGAAAAATTTTTGATGAAGCAGTCCTTGCATCATTGGATAAATGACGGATTGATGTCCATATTCTTTTTTGTAGTGGGTTTAGAGCTAAAACGTGAGCTACTTGCAGGGGAGCTACGAAATCCTAAAAATGCTATATTGCCTATCATAGCGGCTATTTGTGGTATGCTATTTCCTGCTTTGATTTACATTATGTTTAACCCCAACTTACCTACTCAAAAAGGCTGGGGAATACCAATGGCTACGGATATAGCTTTTGCTTTGGGAGTATTGTATCTGCTCGGCGATAAAGTACCCACAACGGTTAAAGTGTTTCTAACAACCATTGCTATAGTAGATGATTTAGGGGCTGTACTTGTTATAGCTATTTTTTACACTTCTGAAATCAATGTAAATAGCTTGATTACGGCGGGGGTTTTTCTTTTGGTGCTGATAGTTGCCAATCGTTTAGGAGTACGAAAAACTTGGTTTTATGGAATTATAGGCATAGGAGGCATTTGGGTATCTTTTTCAATGTCAGGAGTACATCCTACAATCTCGGCGGTTTTGTTGGCTTTTACTATACCTGCACGTACTTATATTGATGAGGAAAAATACTTGTATAAGCTAAATTACCTAATTGATGAGTTCAAAAAAGCACAAACTACCCATTTACCTGTGGTTACTCACGAGCAAATAGAAATCGTTGAGAAAATGCGAGAAGTTGGGAAAAGGTTTTTGCCACCATTGCAAAGGTTAGAGTATATTTTACACCCTTGGGTAGCCTATTTGGTAATGCCTATTTTTGCGTTAAGTAACGCAGGAGTAAAAATTTCGCAAGAATCTTTAAGTTATCTCACTTCCAACATTACGTTAGGAATAACCTTCGGCTTACTATTGGGAAAATTTTTAGGTATTAGCGGTATTTCTTGGCTTCTACATAGGCTCAAATGGGTTAGGTTGCACCCTGATATTTCTTTGAAGTACCTTGTAGGTGTTGGATTTTTATCAGGGATAGGTTTTACAATGTCCTTATTTATTGCTGAACTTGCCTCGCAAGAAGAAATATTCTTGGTACAGGCTAAACTTGGCATTTTACTTGCTTCTATCTTGGCAGGTGGATTGGGATATTTTTTTATCAGGAGAGCTACAAAAAATATGTGATTTATTTTGCTAATTTTCACCTTTTTACTAACTTTGTTGGAACTTTTTTCCATAGACTTATGAAACTCAAACTTTACTCCAATGAAAAAACTACTTGTGAGCAGTTTGCTACTAATGCAAACTTATGCCTTTGCTCAAACCGAAAAGCAAGATTTTCTTTCTTTTACGCCTCCTGCTGGTTGGCAACGTAGCACTCCCTATCAAACTATCACTTACGAAGACAAACGCAATACTAACGTGCAATATGCTTTTGTGCAGGTGCATCGTAGCTTAGCAAGTTCGGGGAATGCACAAGCCAATTATGAGCATTTTTGGAAAGAGCTTATCACAGCTACTTATCAGCAAACCGCCCCCAAACCTGAAATCACAAGTAAAAACGGCTGGGTAGTACTTACAGGTAAAAGTTCAGTATATTATTCGGGAGTCAGATACACGGCTATACTGCAAGTTTTTAATAGCCCCGAAAAAACCTTGCCTATCTTTATTTTGTACGATAAAGATAGCTACCAAACGGAAGTCAGTCGTTTTTTGGCAAGTATTCAAGTTCCTCAAATCGGTGCAAGCCATTCGCAATCGCAGGCAAATAGTACCTCGCCCACCCCCAATAGCACCTCTTCAAAAATAAAAATTACCTATCCTACTACCAATTTTGATGATGGTTGGGTTTCGGTTTTGGAAGATAATTTTGTAAGAACCAGCAAAGCTAATTTAGAGGTACGATTATACTACCCTGACAAAGAAATCATAGACAGATACCCCAACGGAAGTGGCAAAACGCTTGAACAATATCTTTTAGAAACACTTCTGGGGCAAGAGTTTCAATTTCTACAATGGTACGAAAGACGAAAAGATGCTTTTGCATACGGCGAGTCTGATATTTTTGAAGCCAATGCCAAAGAAAAACGTTCAGGTAGAAATGCTTATGTGGCTCTTGCTTCCGTTTTTGATAACGGCATTTGCCAGCCTGTTGCTATCATTGCTCCCAGCAAAGAACTTTTGTATGCCTCTTTTCCAAACTACAAAGCTATGGAAGCAATGACCGCCTACAATAAATTTGCTGTTGGCAAAAACGATTTGCTCGGAGGCACTTGGATAAGTAGCGGAGCTTCGTTGAGTAATTACTACAATATTTACACAGGTGCTTTCGTAGGTTCAAGCACTACGGCAACCACTGATGATTTTGTGTTCAAAGCCAATGATACCTATCAAAGCGAACACGGTATTTACCATAATGGAAAATATACCAAACAAAACTATAATGGTAAATTTACTATCAATCAGTGGAGTATAACCGCCACAAATCGTTTCAATAACGAAACCAGCGATTTCTGGTGCGAATTTAGGGCTGTAAAAGGCGGTGTAATACTCGTAATGGTCAATAAAAAATACACAGGGCAACGCTATACGCTCGCTTTGAAAAGGTAAAGAGTTTTCAAGTATTTTTACAAAGACTACTTTACAAAATTTTTCTTTTTCCTGCAAAACTCTTATCTTTGCTTAAATTTTCCTTAAAAATGCCTTTTGATGAAGCCAATATTGTAGCGGCTTGCCGCAAGCAATGCCCCAAAGCTCAACGCAAACTCTACGAACATTTTGCCTCCAAAATGTTTGCAGTAGCTTTACGTTATACTTCGGGTAGGCTTGAAGCAGAAGATGTTTTGCAGGAAAGTTTTATCAAGGTATTTCAGCATATTCAAACTTTTCGGGGCGAATGTAGTTTAGAACATTGGATAAAGAAAATTGTTATCAACACGGCTCTCAAACAAAATCGTAGTAAATTGTATTTGTTCCCTGCTTTTGATGTGCAGGATTTACCCGAAGAATACCAAGAAACTTGTGAAATTGTAGAAAATTTGCAGTATGAAGATTTGCTTGGTATGGTACAACAATTAGCACCCCGCTACCGAGTAGTTTTCAACTTGTATGCCATAGAAGGCTATCAGCACAACGAAATAGCTGAAATGCTTGGTATCAGCGAAGGTACTTCTAAATCGCAATATGCAAGGGCAAAGCAAATTCTCAAAGAGATGATTTTGCAAGAAAGCACCCAAACACAAAAGCCAAATTATGAGAGGTCTTAGAAATTTTGAACAAATTTGGCAACAAAAAATGCTCAATGCCTCTATTAGTCCTTCGAATAGAGTGTGGGAGGCAATTGCCTTGCAAATTGATGAAAAACGCCAACAAAGACGCAAGAAAATCATTGCTTGGTGGGCGGCGGCGGTGCTGGCTCTCTTTCTAGGCGATGGTGAGCTTTTGTACCAAAGCCAAGGACTTATCGGTAGATGGTTTGGTGAAAAATCTACCTTCAATGCCGAAATTATTCAACATACAGAAATCACTTCTAACAATACTCTTATCGCTACTCCGCTCAAAAATACTCACAATTTGCATAAAAAAGAGGTCGCACAAATACCTAATTCTACTGAAACAGAGCAAAAAAATCACGTAGCTTTACAAGCCGAAGCCGAATTTGAAACCGAAAAGGAAGCAGTTTTACCCAAAAAACACCAACAAGAACTCACTAATGAAAAAGTTGGCACTCCCAAAGCCAAACGCTGGTGGGTACAAAGAAATGCCAGTATAGGCAGTTTCCGCCAAAATTGGTATTATACGCCTTCGCCCAATTTGGCAGGACGTATGCTTTCTACCCCACAAGAGCAACTTATGCTCAAAAGAGAAGAAAATTTACTGAAAGAAATAGCTACCTACCGAACCCTTTGCACGTGGGCAATAGGTACAGATTTAGGCTTTCAAATCAATAAAAATTGGTATGTAAGTAGCGGATTTCAATGGCGAAGCAATTATGCTATTTTCCAAAGCAATGCCCCCGTGCCTATCATTGCCAAATTTTATGGAAATGTACCCAATTTAGATGCTGAAACTCCCCCCGCCAGTACAATAGTTTCTCCACCCGCAATTGAAATGGTAGAAGGCGAGCTAAATCAGGTAAGTGCTTTGCCTGCTATACCAGAAGCAGAAATTACCTATCGCCATACCACCGAATTTATCAACATTCCTCTGAAAGTAGGCTATCAGGTGCAAAAAAACAAATGGCGTTATGCCGTAGCCCTAGGCACAGAAGCCAGTTTTCTGGTGAATAGCATATTTTCATCTGAAAAGGCAACTTATTCAAGTGTATTTCAGAAAGTAAATCGGATTCAGTATGCGGGGCTTGCCGAGCTACAAATAGGCTATCAAGTTGCTCCCAAACTTTATTTACAAGTCAGCCCTTCGTTTAGAAATACCTTTACACCCCTTTTCAAAGATTATTCTGCTTTGCAAGTGCAAAATCAGCAAAGTTGGTTTGTGGGAGTTGGGCTTCAAAAAAGGTTATAGACATAGGAAAGTTTTATAGCGTTAAAAAATAAGTTTTGATGTATCAGTCATATACCCAGCTTCGTGTTCGCTATGCCGAAACTGACCAAATGAAATATGTATATTACGGCAATTATGCCATTTACTTTGAAGTAGCAAGGGTTGAGTGTTTGCGAAATCTTGGTCTGGATTACAAAAGCCTTGAAAACGAACATAAAATAATGATGCCTGTTTTAGAGCATTATTCTCGCTATCTCAAACCCGCTCTCTACGACGACCTGCTCACTATCCGTGTAAATATCCCCGAACTTCCCCAAAGTCGCATACGTTTTGAATACGAAATCTTGCGAGAAAATACGCTTCTGCACAATGGTTATACTACGCTTGCGTTTATACATACAGAAACCCTGCGACCTGTGCGTTGCCCTGAAGTGCTTCTAAACCTGCTGAAACCTTATTTTGAAGTATGAGTTTTTTATATCCTGCCTTTCTGTGGGCTTTGTTTGCCCTTACCATTCCAATCATCATTCATATCTTCAATTTCCGAAGGCTAAAAAGGGTATATTTTACGAATGTTCGTTTCTTGAAAGAACTCAAAACCGAAACCAACTCTTTCAAAACATTACGAGAGTTGCTCATTTTGCTGATGCGTTTGGGCTTGGTGGCTTCTTTGGTACTCGCTTTTGCCCAACCTTTTTTACCCAACGAAAACCAAAAAACACTCTATAATGCGGGAAGCATCGCCAGTATCTATTTGGATAATTCGTATAGTATGCAAAATGAGCTAACACGCCGCAAATATCTTTCTTGGGCAAAAGAAAGTATTTCTGATTTGGTAAAAATCTTCCCGAAATCAGCTCAATTTCAACTTGTTACCAACGATTTTCGCAATCGTGAGCAGTTTACTATCAATGCCACCCGAGTAGAGGATATTTTAAGTGAAACCAATTTTTCCCCGCATAGTCGGGATTTGCAAGCCGTATATGCTCGTCAGCAGGCTCTTTTGAAACGTTTAGCCCCCAAAGAAAATAATCAGATTTTTTGGTTTTCCGATTTTCAAAAAAGTACACTGGGCAATTTGGAAAAATTAAGTTTGGATAGCACAATGCAGTTTTTTCTTGTGCCGCTCAAATCCGAGCAAAAAGCCAACCTCTATGTAGATTCGGCTTGGCTTGCCAATCCTTTCGTAAAGGCAAACGAGACGAATACACTTCTTTTTTCTGTAAAAAACGATTCCGAAACCCCTGTTCAAGATTTAGTAGCCCGCCTTTTCATTGATGAACTGCAAGTCTCTACTACTACTTTGGATATTGGTGCAAATGGAAAAATTACAGGTAGTTTCAACTTTATCACCCAAGAACGTGGTACGCGTAAAGGTAAAATTGTAATTGAAGATCAACCCATTACTTTTGATAATGACTATTTTTTTACGCTCAACGTAGCCCCTACGATACGCATTTCGTACCTGTACGCAGGAGGGGGCAACCCTTTTGTGCGTAGCGTATATGCCAGCGAAAAGAGTTTCAATCTTATCAGCTACGACCTCAGCACCTTCAATTACGATATTTTACCCAATACCGATTTGCTTATTTTAGACGGCTTACCCAACTTGCCTACTAAAATGCGTGATGAGTTGCAAAAATTTACGCTAAACGGCGGTAGCGTACTGATTTTTCCGAGCAGTAGCCCCGATATTACAAGCTATGCAGAAGTTTTGAGCAGTTTGGGTGTAAGAGGGTTGCAAAACGAAAAAATTGATTCTTTGGGAAAAAACTCTATCAAAACCTTACTTCCCCCCAATATCAACAATCCTTTTTATGAAGGCGTTTTTGAACAAAATCCTAAAAATGCCGATATGCCCTATGCCAATGCCGTAATGAGTTGGCTCGGTGTTAGCACACAACTTTTAGGTTTCAAGAATGGAAAAAGTTTTCTTTCAGAGTTCAGAAATGGCAGAGGGAAATTGTATTTGTGTGCCTCACCTCTGGAAAAACGCTATACCGATTTTCCTACCAATGCTCTTTTTGTGCCTATTATGTATAAAATTGCCTCTCGGAGCTTGGAGCAGAACGAAAAAATTGCCTACAACTTTCAGGAAAAAGTTATCTCGCTCAAAGTAGGCAAAAGCAACAAAAATCAAGTATTTAAGCTCAAAAATAGCAAAACTGAACTTTTGCCTGCTCAAAGAATGAATGGTGAGCAACTCATTATGGAATTACCCGAAGAAAGCCTTGAAGCGGGGCATTACGAGGTGGTAAATAACGATAAACAAGTAGTAGGTGCCGTAGCTTTCAACTACGATAAGCGAGAGTCGGTAATGCAATTTTACAGCCTTGATGAACTGAAAAAGATTTTTGCAGGCAGAAAAAATGTTCAAATCTATGAAAATATTGCCGATAAAAAGTTTATCCAAGATTTTCAGGAACGTAATATCGGCACGCCTCTGTGGAAGTATTTTATCTGGCTCGCCCTAATTTTCCTACTTGCCGAAGTTCTGATTATTCGTTTTTTCAAACAATGGCACAAAAAAAATGAGGCTCTTGTCAGCTAAAACAAGAGCCTTGTCCAATTTAGCTTACTTGAATAGTTTTGCTGTTTTTCTTGCTCTCTTTTTGCTTTTTGGGAATGTCTAAAATCAGCAAGCCATCTTTATATTCGGCTTTGATTTTATCGGCATCGGTGTTTTCGGGGAGCGAAAAGCTACGCATAAAACTTTCGTAGCGAAACTCGCGGCGGGTATAGTTTTCTTTTTCGTCTTTTTTCTCATCTTTTTGCTCACTGCTAATGCAGAGCATATTGTCTTTGACTTCAATTTTGAATTTATCTTTGGAAAATCCGGGTGCCGCCATTTCCAAAGTAAATTTCTCATCGTTTTCCTTCACATTTACCGCAGGAAGCGTTTTGGAAGCAAAATTAAACTTTGACCAATCAAAGAAATCATCTTTGAAAAAGCGGTCAAGCAAACTGGTACCTTCGCCAAAGAAGGAAGGCAACCATTCAGATGCTTTTACGAGTGCCATAATAACCTCCTTTTTTTAGTGTGGAACATAATTGTTGCTTCAAAAATAAGAAGCGTTGCTCGCCTGGGAAATGAGTTTTTTCAAAAAGGAGGATGATTTTTCTCAATCAGATTTGAGCAAGAGCCTGCTCTAAATCAGCGATAAGAGCATCACTTTCTTCCAAGCCAATATAAAACCGAACCAAACTCCAATGAAAAGGTGCAGTAGCATAATTTTCGGAAGTGAAAAGCGTACAGGCAGGGAAAATAAGCGACTCGTAACTGCCCCAAGAAGCGGCAAGCAAAAAGCGTTTGAGGCTATTGCAGAAACGTTCTACGGCTTCTATACTTTCTGCTTTTAGCTCTACGGAAAACTGCCCTGCGGGGGCTTTCATTTGCTTTTGGGCTAACTCATACTGCGGGTGCGAAGGGTGAAAAGGATAATACACTCGGCTCACTTTGGGGTGTGAGGCAAGAAAATTCACAATTTTAGGGGTAGTTTCGGCTACTCTTTGCATACGAATTGGCAGAGTTCGCAAGCCTCGTAAAATCAGCCAAGCATTAAAAGGCGAAATAATGCCTCCCAAAGTCATCAGCTCGCTTTCAAAAATTTTTTTCAAATGGGCTTTTGTACCACACAACACACCTCCCACAGTATCGCTATGCCCCGATAGATACTTGGTTGCAGAATGTACTATCATATCAATTCCCATAGTGGCAGGCTGTTGAAGGAGTGGCGTTGCATAGCTATTGTCCAAAATGGTAGCAAGTTTGTGCCTTTGAGCAATTTTCACAACTTCCTCAATATCCTGTAACTCAAAGGTGAAAGAATTGGGCGTTTCTAAAAAAAGTGCTTTTGTATTGGGTAAAATTGCTTTTTCATAATTTTCAGGGCTTGTGCCGTCTATCATTGTAGCACTTACCCCAAAGCGTTTGAGCCAAAGATTGAGCAGTTTGTTTGTCCAACTATAAGGTTTTTGCACACAAACTATGTGGTCGCCTGTTTGCACTACCGAAAGCACTGCCGCCGCAATTGCCGCACTACCGCTGGCAAAAATAAGAGCATCTTCGGTAGCTTCCAAAGCCGCCATTTTTTTACGCAAAATATCCGTAGTAGCATTGTTGCCACGCGTGTAGAAAGGCGTTTCCGATTCTTTGGCAAGACTCTGACGCATAGCCTCTACATTGGGAAAGCAAGACATTGCAGTCTGAAATATCGGAGGAGCTACGGAATATAGATAGTCTTCGCGTTCTTCGCCCAATTCGTTGATGATGTAAGATAAATCCATCAGCAATTTGTTTTAAGTTTAATTTGTACTACAAACAGGATATTAGATTTTAGACGCCAGACATAAACCTTATAGATATTTTTCAAAACGGTAAATCGTCATCTTGCCCTTCGGCGGCGAGAATATCCAAGTTTATGGTTTCATTTTCAGGTTGGGGGCTGATGATACCACCTTTTTCCTGCTCCTTGCGAGTGAGGTTATCTATCTGATATGCAGTAATATCGCTATACCATTTGCCATTATACTCCCTTGAAGCCACATTGAACATTACACGCACTTCGTCGCCAACTTCTACGGCTTCTGTTTCCAATTGCTTGATTTTCTCGTTCCACAAGGCAAAACATACCTTTTTCGGATAGGCTTCGGCGGTTTCTACGACAAAATCTTTGCGTTTCCATTCGCCATTTTTGCTTGCCCCTGTCTGTTCTTCCAAAATTTTGAGAACTTTCCCTTTGATTTCAAAACTCATAGCTTTGCTTTTGGGTTTTGCTAAAAATTTCTGCAATTTTACGCAATATTTTTCAAAACCGCTATGATTGCCCTGCTTTTCTTGCAACTGATATTAGCTTTTTTGATTCTTGCTTTTCTGAAAAATAAGCCCAAACTTGTGCTATCGGTAAGCCTTTTGAGTGCTTTGCTCAATGTTTTGCTTTGTGGAGCGGCTTTCAAGGAATTTTGGCTACAAGGCTTCGTTTGGAAAGTAGCTTGGGTGCAATTTGCTTCCTTAAACTTTGGGATTGCATTGGGCAAATTTGAACTGCTGATGCTTCTCTTGGTAGCCCTGATAGCGTTTTTGGTTACTATTTTTTCTTACGCTTATATGCGTAACGATAAAAATTTTCACTTGTATTTTGCATATCTTTTGCTTTTTGTGTTTGCAATGCAAATGCTTGTGCTTTCCGAAAATTTACTTCAAACCTATATTTTTTGGGAACTTGTAGGTTTTTGCTCTTATCTGCTCATCGGCTTTTGGCGAGAAAAAAGTGAAGCCGTCAAGGCTTCGCGTAAGGCTTTTTTAGTGAATAGGGTTGGAGATGTAGGTTTTTTAATAGGGATTTTTCTCGTTTTTGGGCAGTTTCATACACTTTCTTTTGCAGAAATAGAAATTTTGCTTGCTCAAAAAAATGTTTCAACAGCATTGCTTAGCCTGATAGGCATTTGTATTTTTTTAGGAGCAATGGCAAAATCGGCACAAGTACCCCTGCACGTATGGCTTCCTGACGCAATGCAAGGACCCACACCCATATCGGCTCTCTTGCACGCCGCCACGATGGTTGCGGCAGGAGTATTTTTAGTTGGCAAAATTTTCTTTTTGCTTACGCCTTGGGCTCTGCAATTTGTGCAAATTGTAGGGCTGGCGAGTATGCTTTTGGGGGCTTACAAGGCACTTTTTCAGAGCAATATCAAGAAAGTTTTGGCATATTCTACAATTTCCCAACTGGGGCTGATGTTTCTTGCTATTGGCACAGGCAATCGCGAAGCAGGGCTTTTTCATCTTTTTACACACGCTTTTTTCAAGGCAGGACTATTTTTATGTGCAGGGGTAGTGCTTCATCATACGCATCATTTTGCCGAAAAAGTACATACAGATAGCGAAAATATGTATCTGCTCGGGGGATTGCGAAAAAAAATGTCTTGGCTTTTTGCTTTTTACACTATTTTTATGGCTTCGCTTTTGGGTTTGCCTTTTACGGCAGGCTTTCTTTCCAAGGAAATGATACTTGATAGCCTTTGGCATAACGCAACTACGCCTTTTCAGGTTTTTGTATTTGCCCTCGCTTTGGTAGGTTTCGGACTTACTGCGTTCTATATTGCCCAACAATACAGAGCCTTGTTTTTTGGAAAATTTCACTTGCAAACCTTTTTCCCAAATCTCAACTTTCATTTTGAAAAACCCATTTTTAGTTTTGCTTTTCCGCTTTCCTTGCTTGCTTTGGGTAGCTTTTGGATAGTTTTTTCATTCAATCCTTTTTCAGTAAAAAATGCTTGGATAAGCGAAATTTTGATATTTTCTGAAAAACAAAGCCCAGTATATTTACCTTTTTTGGCTTTATCGGTTACTTTGCTTGGCTTTTGGATAGGGTTTCAGAAACAAGCGGCGTTTGAGGCAAAAAAGCGTTTGTTTTCTCAAAAATTATTCGTTTGGCAACTACAAATTTTTCGCTTTTCAAAGGTTTTTGTGAGAAAAATCTTACTCACGGGGCTTGCTACTATCAAAGTTTTTCAGAGTTCTGCCCAAGTTGCCCAAATCGTTGTGATTTTTGCTCAAAAATTGCATAAACTTGAAAAATTTTGGAACAGATTTTTGAATAATTTGGCAAAGTTGCAAGTAGTCTTGGCTCATATTATTCATTGGACTGATAGAGCCTTGATAGACGGCTTTTTGCATTTTTTGCTTTGGATTGGCAGAAGTTTTGGTAATTTTGTCCGAAATTTGCAAGGGAAAGAGATTCAGAGCTATTGGTTTTTTACACTTTTGGTTTTAATTGTAATTTTATATTGGATAGCAAGTTAGTTTTATTTGCCAGATTATGGAAAAAAACAGCAAAATATACATTGCAGGGCATAGAGGAATGGCTGGCTCGGCAATACTGCGAAAACTTCAAGCCGAAGGCTACGAAAATATTGTCTTGCGAACCTCCAAAGAATTGGATTTACGCAATCAGCAGGCAGTAGCTGATTTTTTTGCCCAAGAAAAACCTGAATATGTTTTCTTAGCGGCGGCAAAAGTGGGCGGCATTTTGGCAAATAATACCTACCGAGCCGAGTTTATTTACGATAATTTAGCAATTCAGACAAATATCATTCACGAAAGCTATAAAAACGACGTTAAAAAACTGCTTTTTTTGGGTTCATCTTGCATTTATCCCAAATTTGCCCCTCAACCGCTCAAAGAAGAATATTTGCTTACAGGAGCTTTAGAACCCACCAACGAACCTTATGCCATTGCTAAAATTGCAGGTATCAAGATGTGTCAGGCGTATCGCAGTCAGTATGGGTGTAAATTTATTTCGGTAATGCCTACCAACCTATACGGCGAAGGCGACAACTACGACCCTCAAAATTCACACGTTATGGCGGCTCTGATACGCAAATTTTATGAAGCCAAAATGCAAAACAAACCTTTTGTAGAAGTTTGGGGGACAGGCTCACCACGCAGAGAGTTCCTCAATGCTGATGATTTGGGTGATGCTTGCGTATTTCTGATGAAAAACTACGATAGCGAGGAGATTATCAATGTAGGTACAGGCGAAGATATTAGTATCAAAGATTTGGCACTACTCATCAAGGAAATCGTAGGTTATACAGGCGAACTGCAATTTGATACTACCAAGCCTGATGGTACGCCTCGCAAACTATTAGACGTAAGTAAGATTCACGCTTTGGGCTGGAAACATAAAATAGATTTGCGTGAAGGTATTGCACACACTATCAGGCAGAAATTTGGGATAAATACGCAATAAAAACCACAAGCGGCGATATTGCCTGAAAGCAGTATCGCCGCCACATTTCTACAAAGCTACTTTCTCAGCTACGACTTCTGCATTTCGTATTGCAATTCTTTGAGCCAAACTTTCGGCAAGTGCTTTGAAGGCTTGAAAAGTAGGCGTTTCTTCTTCTCCCTGTGCAATGATAGGTCTGCCAATATCTCCTGCTTCTCTGATACCTTGCACCAAAGGAATTTCTCCCAAAAAAGGCACATTATAGCGTTCTGCAAGCACTTTTCCGCCATCTCTGCCAAAGATGTAATATTTATTTTGGGGCAGTTCGGCGGGGGTAAAATAAGCCATATTTTCTACAATCCCCAAAATAGGAATTTGGATAGTTCCTTGTCGGAACATCATTAGCCCTTTTTGGGCATCGGCAAGGGCTACTTTCTGCGGTGTGGTAACTACTACCACCCCCGTAAGAGGCATAGCTTGTGCCATTGTCAGGTGAATGTCGCTAGTACCCGGCGGCAGGTCAATCAGCAGGTAATCTAGCTCTCCCCAATAGACATCATTGAGAAATTGAAGCAGTGCTTTGCTTGCCATTGGTCCTCGCCACACCACAGCACTTTCGGCAGGCGAAAGAAATCCCATTGAAATCAGTTTTACCCCATATTGCTCCACAGGCAAAATATATTGCTTGCCTTCAATTTCTTGTAACATCGGTTTTTCATATTCTACCCCAAACATCACGGGCATTGAAGGTCCGAAAATATCGGCATCAATAACGCCTACCTTTGCTCCTGTTTGGGCGAGTGCTACCGCCAAATTGGCTGTAACCGTAGATTTACCCACCCCTCCTTTTCCTGATGCAATAGCTACTACATTTTTGATGTTGGGCAAAAAATTGGCTTTAAGTACCGAAGTTACTTCGGCTTGCATATCCATCTGAATTTCGGCTTCGGGGAAAACTGCCAAAATTGCTTCCTCACAATCTTTTCGGATTTTTTCTTTCAGTGGGCAAGCAGGTGTTGTGAGCATCACCTTGAAGCTCACTTGTTTGCCATTTACTTCCAAATCACGAATCATATTTAGCGAAACCAAATCCTTTTTAAGGTCTGGTTCTTGTACCTGCGAAAGGGCTTGTAAAACTATATCTCTATTCATAGCAATTTTTTTTCAGTAACACGCAAAAAAGCGTTTAGGTTTGGAGAAAGGTTGTTTTTTATTCTGAATTGTAATCATTTACGTTCAAAGAGTTTAAAGGTTCAAAAGTTTGAGGTAAAAGTTTTACTCCGTCTTACTTAAATATCCAATATTCTAAATCCTGTTTCCCTACTGCACCAAACAATTACTCAGGCTTTTTAGGCTCAGTATCTTTGCTCAATAGAGAGCAAAAACTTTTTTCAATTTCTTGGTAAGAAAGTGGCTCTTTGGCAATATAGATAATAGCAAGATACTGCATCTGGGAGAGTTTTTCTGCAAAGTTTGCTTTATTTTTCCGATAAACTTCTTTGAGCCTACGGCGAAGCAAATTGCGAAGCACTGCCCTTTTGAACTTTTTTTTGGGAACAACAAACAAAACTTGCGGAAAGGTAATATTTTCGGGCTTTACCGAAGCTGAAATCCAACGAATTTGTAGAGGGTACAAATACAAAAAAGAACTACCCGCTTGGAATAGTTCTTGAATAATTTTTTTGCTTCGCAAAATTTCTGACTTCGGCAGTTTTTGATTCATCAAAATAGCTTTAACCTCTCCTCTGCTTTTTTGTTATCCTTTGTGTTTTCTTTCGTCAGAAACGGTGAGCTTTTTTCTACCTCTGGCACGGCGAGCCGCAAGCACTCTTCTACCGCCGGGCGTACTCATTCTTTCACGAAAGCCGTGTTTGTTGCGGCGTTTTCTGTTGGAAGGTTGATAGGTTCTTTTCATAAAATTTTATGATTTGGTGATTCAATCCTTTTTTGAGCCTGCAAATATAGCGGAATACTTTTTACTTTGCAAACAAATGCTTTGAAAAATTTATATTAAGGCTGAAATAACTTTCAAAATTGGCAGAGTTTTGTTTTTTGATTTTCAAATATTTAGCAAAAAACTTTCCCACACTAATTTTTCTTTTCATCGCAAGAAAGCACCATAGATTTTTTGAAAACGTAACAAATTTTTAACATTAGTTATGAATGAGTTATCAAACAATGCCTTAATTTTGCACCGAAAAATTAAACTAAAACGTATGAAACAATTTAGTTACCTCAAATTCCTTTGTATCTTAGGACTTTTGGTTTTTTCGTACAAAGGTTTCTCGCAAGGAGTTACCACAGCCAGTATGAGTGGTAGAATTCTTGATGCTAAAAAGACAGGTGTGCCGGGGGCAACTGTGATAGTCATTCACACCCCTTCGGGAACAAGATATGGCACAGCTACCCAAGATGATGGTAGTTTCAATTTGCCTAACTTGCGTATTGGCGGTCCTTACACCGTAGAAATCACAGCGGTTGGGTACGCCACTATCAAAGATGAAATCCCTTCTTTGAGCCTTGGACAAAACACCGTTCTCAATTACACAATGAAAGAAGAAAGCGATGAAATCGCCGCTATTCAGGTGGTTGGGCAAAAAGATGCTATTTTCAATGCTGACCGCACAGGTGCCTCTACCAACATCAACAGCACGGCTCTCCAAACAATGCCTACCATTTCTCGTAGTTTCACCGATATGACACGCCTTGTACCTCAAAGTTCGGGTACAAACTTTGGCGGTAGAAACAACCTTTTCAATAACCTTTCTATTGACGGCTCTATTTTCAATAATTCTTTTGGTTTGGCTTCTTTGCCCGGTGGACAAACCAATTCCCAACCCATTAGCTTAGACGCTTTGGAAGAAATTCAGGTAAATATCGCTCCTTATGATGTTCGTCAGGGTGGTTTTACAGGTGCAGGTATCAATGCCGTAACGCGTAGTGGTACAAACAACGTGAAAGGTTCTGCCTATTACTTTTTCCGCAATAATAATATGGTAGGAACAAAAGTAGGTGAAACCGATTTGAGCAACCAACTCCTAAACTTCAACTACTACCAAGGCGGTTTGCGTGTAGGAGGTCCTATCATTAAAAACAAATTGTTTTTCTTTTTGAGTGGCGAACTTGAAAAACGCACCGACCCCGTAGGACAATTCGTAGCAGACCGCGGACAAGGTGGAAACGTTTCACGTATCACAGGTCAGCAAGCTGATGAATTGCGTCAGTTCCTTATCAATACCTACAACTACGACCCAGGTCCTATTGATAGCTACGATATGCTTACCGAAAGCCAAAAAATCTTGGCTCGTTTGGATTGGAACGTAACCAACAACACCCGTGCCACACTCCGCTACACTTATCTGAAATCTTACAGAGATGTACAAATGAGCAACTCAGGTGCTCAGGGTGGCAGACAAAACGGACCTAACTCGCTTCCTTTCCAAAATGGTAATTACAACATCAACAACAACTACAACTCTATTATTGCAGAAGTAAATAGCACTATCGGCAATAAGTTTTCTAATAATTTTATTGCAGGCTGGACAGGTTTTCGTGATTTCCGTGGCTCACCCGGTCGCATTTTCCCTTTTGTGGATATTGAAAACGGTAGTAACCAAAACCTTACTTCTTTCGGTTATGAGCCTTTTTCTGCCAATAACCTTTTGGATTCTGACGTTTTCCAACTTTCTAATAACTTCAATATCTACAAAGGTAAGCACACCATTACAATAGGTACTGCTAACGAGTATTACAAATTCCGTAATGGTTTTATGGCTGATTTTTATAGCCGTTATCGTTTTGCTACCCTTGCCGATTTCTATAATAGTGCTCCTGCGGGTACGCCTACGCCTATCGGACCCAGTACAGGTTTAGGCAGACCTACACTATTCTCTTACCGCTACTCTGCTACTACCGAAGAAGTGCCTTTTGCTTTCTTTGAAGCCGCCCAAGTAGGTTTTTATGTACAAGACGAATGGAAACCTAATGATAAAATCAAGGTTACTTTGGGTGTAAGAGCTGATGTACCTTTCTTCCCCAAAAGCCCTATTGATAACCCTGCTGTAAGAGAATTGCGTTTTGCCAACCAAGAAGTGCTTGATGTAGGCAAATTCCCTGATGCTCATATCTTATGGTCTCCAAGAATTGGCTTCAATTGGGACGTATATGGCGATAGAAGTTTGCAAGTACGTGGTGGTACAGGTGTATTTACAGGACGTATTCCTTTTGTATGGATGAGTAACCAAGCCAGCAACACGGGGGCATTGTTTGGTTCTATTTTTGAAACTGGTTCTGCCGCTGCAGGTCGTCCTTTCAACCCTGACCCTTTTGCTTACAGACCTGCCAATGCCGTAGGACAAATTCCTGCTTCTTATGAAATCAATGTTACTTCTCCCAATTTCCGTTTCCCTCAGGTTTGGAGAAGCAATTTGGGTGGTGATATATTGCTTGGTGAAGGTCTTTCTGCTTCCTTAGATTTATCTTTTACCAAAGATATCAATGCTGTTTATGTTCGTAATGCAAACCTTTCTGCCCCTGTGGGTATCGTACCCGGTGATGGCAGATTGCGTTATGTAGGTGGTAATGCTACTCGTATCAACTCTAATATTACCAATGCCTTTGTATTGGATAACTCAAATCAGGGCTGGTCAGGAGCTGTTACCTTGCAATTGCAAAAGCAATTTGAAAATGGCTTCTTTGCCTCACTTGCCTACAATTACGGACCTTCTTGGGATATTAACTCTGGTCTTGCGGCTACTGCAAGCAGTTTCTTCAACGGAAACCCTGTGGTAGGCGACCCCAATGCACCCCAACTATCTTACTCCGCCAACCAACAGCTACACCGCTTCATTGCTTCGGCTTCTTGGAAAAAAGAATATGCCAAATATTTTGCAACAGGTATTTCTATTTTTGCCGAAGCCCGCTCAGGTAATAACTTCTCTTATACCGTAGGCGGCGACTTGAACGGCGATAACGTACAAGGAAACGATTTGATGTATATTCCTCGCTCCAAAGAAGAGATTATCCTTGTTCCTGCTTTGAGCGTAGGCGATACTCGCAATCCTGACCAAATTTGGGAAGAATTGGATGCTTACATTCGTCAGGATAAATATTTGAGCAAAAACAGAGGACGCTACGCAGAGCGTAATGGTGCTGAAGCTCCTTGGGTGTTCAAATCTGATTTGCGTATTTGGCAAGATTTCAAATTTGGTAAAAACACATTGCAATTCACCGTGGATATCATCAACTTTACCAATATGATTTCACCTAACTGGGGTGTTGTGAAATCTCCTATTCGTCCTCAGTTACTAAACTTTGTAGGTTACGAATCGCCCAGTGGCAGACCTGTGTTTGAATACAGAGAACTTGTAAATTCGCAAACAGGAGAGCGAAACGTAAGTTTCCAAAATAACTTGAACAATTTTGCTTCACAATGGCAAATCCAATTGGGAGCTCGTTACATTTTTGAATAAAAAGGTATAAACCAAAGAGGGGCAAACTCCCCTCTTTCTAAACCCTAAAAAGAAAAGATATGAAAAACTTCAAACTACTCGGACTAATGGCTCTGGCAGGTGCTGGAATGTTTGCTTGCCGTCCTAATTATCCTGTACCGCAGGTAAATCAGGCTACCATTGCCCCTTTGGCTCGTACCAATGCCAACAATGCTCGTATAATGGTATTCAATGCTCTTGTAGATTTCAACCCTGACCCTGATAATAGCCCTAACGCTTTCTTTGCTATCAATGTAGATGGACAAGAAATTCCTAACCTCAACGGAACAAGAGGCTTGATTTTCAGCCAAAATTTTCGTTTGGAAGGAACTAATATAATACCACTCAATCGTAAATACCCTGCTTCGGCAAGTTTTGCAGGCATTGCAGGTGCCCCCGAACAATCCAGTTCTTATGCAGGTATTGCCTTCACGGGTACGCCTCCTGCGGGTATAATTACTAACTCTCCTTTTACCAGCTTTGCCCAAGCAGTGGCGGCTTCTGTTATCAATGGCGTAGAAGTAGTTCCTGCACAGCAAGAAGTAGGTGTTTTCATACCTGGTGGCAGAAGAAATATCACCTTTACCAATGCTCTTGGCGAACAGGCTTCCCAATTGCTACGTGTAAATACCAACTTGAATGCGGGTAGTCTTACTTCTATCTTTTTGAGAGGTGTTTTGGGTACTACATCAGGAGCTACCGCCGAAGGAGCAACTATAATTACAGAAACCTTGCCTGCCACTCCAGCGGCAGGTAGTACTGCCATTCGTTTCCTAAATTTTGCCTCTGATTTGGGAGATGTGCATTTGCTTACAGCCAATAACTCTGGACCTGCTCCTATGAACGTAGATAGAAGACCTATGCTTGTGTTCCCTAACCCTCCTACGGGTACTCGTTTTATTGCCGACCAAGGGGCTCCACCTGCTACATTGGATACTCTGAGAGCCAGAAGAGACTCTTTGGCTTCACGTTCTCGTTATATCCCCGCTCCTACCACTACCAATCCTTACGGATTTTTTACCAGAAGCTATACAGCCAACAATACAAGTTTGAGCTTTATTGGTATAGAAAGAAATACAGACGGCGAGGATATTCCTAACTATACTTTCTCCGTGCCTGTAACCAACTATTCTACTCGCCCTGCGGGTGCATATACCTTCAACTTTTATTTCCCTAATCGCAGACACACAACACCTGTGCTTTCTAAAAACGTAACTTTCAATTTTGTATCAGGCGGTATTTATACCATTATTCTGCACGGCAATGCTACCAAAGGCTATAAGTGCGATATTATCCGTATGAACTAATTGAAAGCCTAATTTTTACAACCTCATAGATGAATATCTATGAGGTTTTTTTGTTTATTCTTTGCATAATTCCGAAAAAAGAGCAAATTTGTGCAAAATAAATCAAGCAAGTATGGAACTCAATATCAAAAAAGAAGGAGATTTCACTTATATTGATGAAGGACAAGGGGAAATTTTGCTCCTTTTACACGGACTTTTCGGAGCTTTGAGCAACTGGAAAGATGTTGTTACAGAGTTTTCCAAAGATTATCGTGTCGTAATTCCAATGATGCCGATTTACGATTTGCCGCTTACCAGTACGGGTATTGAAGGGCTTACCGATTTTATTGAAAAGTTTGTCAATCAGAAAAAATTGACTGACCTAACGCTACTTGGAAATTCTTTGGGCGGACACATTGCCTTGAATTATACGCTCAGAAACCAAGCAAATGTAAGGAGATTGGTTCTTACAGGCAGTTCGGGGCTTTTTGAAAACACAATGGGCGGCTCTTATCCCAAGCGAGGCAGTTATGAATACATCAAAGACCGCGTAGAATACACCTTCTACGACCCCAAAACTGCAACCGAAGAGCTTGTTTTAGAGGTTTTTGAAATTACCAAGAGCATACCCAAGTGTATGAAAATCGTGGCTATTGCCAAATCGGCTCAAAGACATAATATGGCAAAAGATATTCCCAGCATCTATGTTCCTACGCTTTTGGTATGGGGACTGAACGATACTATCACTCCGCCACTGGTTGCCTACGAATTTGATGCCCTAATGCCCAATACAGAACTTCGTTTCATTGATAAGTGCGGACACGCCCCTATGATGGAACACCCCGACAAGTTTAATAAAATTCTGCGAAGTTTCTTACAAAGAAATCCTATTCAGAGCAAACAAGTTGCATAGATTTTGTTGTTTTTTATACAGAATTTTTGCATATTAGCGTTTGTACTCTAAAACCTCAAAACTATGGCAGTGCAAGATGTCCTAAATCCTTATATCAGACCTATCAGGGAAGGAGAAAACACCGAAAAAGCCCTGCAAATGATGGAAAATTTGCACTGCTCTTTTTTGCCTTGTATTGATGAAAACGGTTTCTACAAAGGTTTGCTTTCCGAAAGTACCCTGTTAGATGTTTTTGAGGAAAACATTAGCCTTGAAAATCTGCCCTTGCAGTTCAGCAATACTTTTATTTATGACAATCAGCATTGGTTAGAAACTATTCCTTACTTTAATGAGCAGAACAATTTGGTGGTAGTAACGGATAGAGAAGGGAAATATCAAGGTGCTATTACTTCGCAAGATGTCTTGAAACATATTGGGCAAAGCTATGCTTTTCAGGAAGTTGGCAGTATTCTCATTGTAGCGGTCAATCAGTTGGATTATTCGCTTACCGAAATAGCCCGCTTGGTAGAATGTAATAACGCCAAAATTTTATATCTCACCACCCAAACTATTCCTAATGAGCCACTGCGTTTGTATGTACTAATGAAAATCAATCAGACTGACCTCACACGAATTGTAGCCACTTTTGAACGTTTTGAATACGAAATAGTTGCCAAATTCCACCAAGAACCCATCTTTGCCGATACCGACCAAGAACGTTTGGGCTTGCTCTGGAAATATTTAAGTTTTTAGCAAAAATAAAAACAATTTTTCCACGAGTAAGTTTTAGAATTAAATTGCAACAAAGCGAAAAGAAAAACTTTTCTACTTTTGCGTTTGTTTCTTTTGCAAAAGTTTTGCATATTTGTAAATCTTGTAAAAAATGACTTCATCTAAGCCTTTTAGCGATATGTTAGACCTTGTAATGTTGGTAGATGATAACGATACCGACAACTTCATCAGCAGGCGAATTATTGAGCTTTCCAAGTTTGCCAAGCGTGTAGAAGTAAAAAATTCGGGTAAAAGTGCCTTGCAATATTTGGAAGAAAACCAAAATAATCCTGAAAATTTACCTGATTTGATTTTTTTGGATATCAATATGCCTATTGTAGATGGCTTTGTGTTCCTTTTTGAGTTTGAAATGTTCCCTGAAAGCGTAAAAAATAAGTGTAAAATAGCCATTCTTTCCAGTTCGGATAACAAGCGAGATATTGAAAAAATCGTAGATAACGACTATGTTATCAAATTTATTACCAAGCCGCTTAGCAACGAAGCTCTGGAAGAAGTAAAAAATCTATTGCAGTCGCTTAATGCTTAAAATATTTTGAGGGTTTAAGGCTTGCTTATTGCCTTAAACTTTCTTTTTTGCTAATTGTTTAGGTCTAATTTGTAGTATAGAAACAGGAAACAAAAAGCAGGAAACAGGATTTAGAACATTGGAATTTTAGACGGAGTAAAACTTATACCTCAAACTCTTAAACCTTTTGAACTTTCAAACTTTTTTAACGTAATAATTACCTTTTTGCTGATATTTTTTCTGAAAAAACCTATCCTTTTGTGTCAAGATTAGAACTTCTGCACAAATTTGCCCAAGAAGAGCCTCAAAATCCTTTCAATTGGTATGCACTCGCTACCGAATACCGCAAATATAGCCTTGTGGAAGCCCTACCTTATTATGAAAAAGTATGGCAAGAGTTCCCTGATTATGCCCCCAACTACTATCATCTGGCACACGCTTATTGGGAGCTACAAGCCATAGAAAAAGCCCAAAAAGTATTTGAACAAGGTATTCAGGTACTTAGCAAACAGAAAGAAGGTAAAATGCTTCAAGAATTGCAAAATGCTTATCAAAATTTTCTCTTTGAAAATGATTTGCTTTAATGCCCTAAAAAACTTTACTTTGCTTTTCAATTGATATTGCCATTTATGACTGCCCAACTTGTAGGAGAGCGACTTTTGAATTACGAGATTAAATCTTTTTTGCGTAGCGAATCTTTTTATGATTTCTACCTTGCCGAGCATTTGCTTTTTGATAGAAAAGTGCTTATCAAAACGCTCAATTCAGCTTTTTTGCAAAATAACGAAGCAAAAGAAAACTTACGCAGAGAAGCCCAAAACTTACGTTTCGCTCACCCACAAGGAGCTTTGCTGTACGATTTGATTGAAACACCCGAAAATATCTACCTGATAAGAGAATATCTGGAAAGCAAGCTCACTTTGGAGCAGCACATTATCCAAAATGGCACACTCACCGAAGAGAAAACTCTCCGCATTTTTAGGCAAATTTTAGATATTTTAGCTTCGGCTCATCAAATTGGCATTATTCACCCTGCTCTCAATCCTAAAAACATCATTTTGGAAGGCAACCAAGTGAAAATACTTGGCTTTGAAGGCTCTGCCCCACAGGAGAAAAGTTTTCAAAGTCCCGAAGAATTGCAAAAAGGGAATTTGAGCATAGAAAGTAATATTTTTTCTCTTGGCAAAATTGCTTGTTTTATGCTTTTTGGCACTACCGAACTGCCCAAAAAGCACAGCATTAGTCTTAAAATTTATGAAGCCATTGCAGTAGCAACCGAAAAAAATCCCAAAGAGCGATTTAACTCTTGTGCTGAATTTGCCACTGCCCTGAGCGAAGAGGTTTCCGTAGAGGAAGTAGAAGTAAAACACGCCTTTAAGCATCTGCCTGTAATGATTTTGGGTGTTTTACTCGCTCTTTTGGCTTTTATGCTTTACGATATTGCTGATGAAACTGATGAAAAAAATCGTTTGGTCTATAACCTTTACGACCAAGCCCGAATCAAAAAAATACGTGACTCGGTGCGTAATGTAAGAAAGCAAGAATTTATCCGTGATAGCATTCGCATAGCCCAAAATAAAGCAGAAAATTTACAGAAAGTTCATATTCACAAAGTTAAAAAAGGTGAATCTTTGAAAGAAATTGCGGAAAAGTACAATATGTCTGTTTCGCACCTCAAACAACTCAATGGTTTTACTGATAAAACTACCCTAAAAGCAGATGCAGGTTTGCGTGTAATCATACGCGACTATCATAAAGTTTTGGATAAAGAAGAACTCTGGCAAATTGCACAGAAATACGGCATTAGTAAATTTGAAATTATCCGTGCCAATGATATAGAAGATGAACGGAAAGACGTTTATCCGGGTGCAGATTTAATTATTCCTATCAAAAAATGACCTCACGCAAACGTATAGCCATTTTAGGTTCAACAGGCTCTATCGGGACTCAAGCTCTGGAAGTTATTCGAGCAAATCCACAATTTTTTGAGGTGGAAGTGCTAACAGCTCAGAACAACTGCGATTTACTCATAAAGCAAGCTATTGAGTTCCAGCCTAATGCAGTAGTAATTGCTAACGAAAACCATTATCATAAACTTTCGGAATCCTTGCAGAAATATCCTATCAAGGTTTATGCAGGAGCAAAAAGTTTGGCTTCGGTGGTGCAAATGGAAAGCATTGATATAGTGCTAACGGCACTCGTAGGCTTTGCAGGGCTTACCCCTACCATTGAGGCTATCAAGGCTCGTAAAACGATTGCTCTTGCCAATAAAGAAACCTTGGTGGTTGCAGGCGAACTAATTACAGAGCTTGCAGAAAGCTATCAAGTACCTATTATTCCTGTAGATTCTGAGCATTCTGCTATTTTTCAGTGCCTTGTGGGCGAAGTGCATAATGAAATTGAAAAAATCATTCTTACCGCTTCGGGTGGTCCTTTTCGGGGGAAAAAGCGAGAGGATTTGAAAAACATCAGCCCTGCCCAAGCCCTCAAACACCCCAACTGGTCTATGGGAGCAAAAATCACCATAGATTCAGCTACACTAATGAACAAAGGTTTAGAGGTGATTGAAGCGAAATGGCTGTTTGGCTTAGAAAGCCACCAAATTGAGGTAATTGTTCACCCGCAATCTATTATACATTCTTTGGTGCAATTTGAAGATGGTTCTATCAAAGCTCAGATGGGCTTACCCGATATGAAACTACCCATTCAATACGCCTTGGCGTTTCCGTATCGGATTAGCTCAGATTTTCCACGCTTTGATTTCACCAAATACCCTCATCTTACTTTTGAGCAACCCGATACTCATACTTTTCGCAATCTTACCCTTGCTTACGAGGCTTTGGCAATGGGCGGCAATGCCCCCTGCATACTCAATGCCGCCAATGAAGTAGCCGTTGCCGACTTTTTGGCTGAAAAAATTGGCTTCTTGGATATAACCGAATACATTGAAAAAAGCCTTCAAAAAGTAGATTTTATTGCAAAACCTACGCTGGAAGACCTTTTGGAAACAGATAAAATCACCCGAAAAAGGCTTGAAAGGTAAAAAATCACCTTTTCGTTACCTTTCTTCTGATAAGCCCTTGTGAGGTGCGTATTTCAGCTACATACACACCCGCAGGTAAGTGTGCAAGAGATAGTTTGTTTTCAATGGTTTTTACAGCTATACTTTGCCCCAAAGCATTCAGAATACTAATTTTTTCAACCTGCAAGCTATTGTCTAAACTACTTACCCATATTTCATCTGCCGTAGGATTGGGATAAAGCAAGATTTTTTTCTCTAAATCATTTTCTATCTGATTGATGAAGCCAAAGTTGTAAATACGCATAACCCGAAGTGTATCGCTGGCAGGTACAGGATTAGCACCTTCATTGAAAGCAAGAATATCAGTAAATTCATCAGCATTGTTGTAAGTGATAACAAGAATGTTATCATTGATAATTTGAGCTACATTCGTATTGGTAGAAATAAACTTGGCAGGTAAGCCATAATTCGTTTCTGCATAGAGTAAAATAGAACCGTCGGGCTGTTGATTTTGTGTAAAGGTGTTTTCTAATACGGTATGATTGGTAGATTGACCAAAAATAGTAAAGGTTTCTCCGCCCAAAAAGTCTAATGGTGTGGCAGTATAAACCCCTGAATTAAAATTGGTAGTAATGCCTGCATCTGTCCAATTTGTGCCGTCAAAACGATACACTTTGGAGCTAAAGCCTATAGCCCCCGAATTGTGAAAGCTCACGGTTGCACCATTTGCCCCTTGCATAAGCCATCTGCCTGCCGCTATATCTGTATTCGCAGGGGGGGGGGTAGGAGAAACCCCAGGCACAAATATCCCCCTTACAAAAGAAGCAGAGTTTGGAAGGGTTATCGTAAAATGCCTAATAGCAGTGGCATCACCCACAGGAAACACATAAGGCGTACCTGCAAGCAAATTGTTTCGGGTAAGATTGCCCGTGCCATTGGTTTCAATGTAAGAAGTAGAAGTATTCGTAAAAGTCTGTGTGATTTGGTCGGTAGCAGGGTTTGCTGTAAGGGTAAAAACAGAATTTCCCACTTGCAAACGTCCTTGTGTTAGCACAATTCTACTTGCCGAGTTATCAGCACCATTCAGGGCAACGTGAGCAGGATTGGCAATTTCTAAAACATCAAAATTCGTTCTATTTGCAATAACTTGATTAGCAGTGCCATTGAAAAGAACCCTGCCATTAGTAACAATCAAATTTCCCGATGAACGCCCTAACCAGTTCCCTCTCACTTGTAAAATATTTCCCTGCAAATCTATTGTATTATTATTAGTTCCGTCTAAAAGGTACTCTACGATAGTGTTGGACGAAAAAAGTTTTGTAGAAGTTCCTTGTAATATTAAAGCATAGTAGGTTGTTTCTTTGATTGACGAAACAGATAAGTTGTTATCGTACAGGATCACATTCCCAGTGGTATTGGCAATCAATTCTCCTATTTGCATAGGTTTTTGTTGGTTGTAATAATATAATTGTGCATTAGTTCCTTGTTGCCAAATGCTGGTGGGGGTAAAACCATTTAAGTGTCCGTAAATTTCTATTTTAGCTCCTGAACTATTAAAAACTGTAATATTGGCATCAACATTTATATTGCCCGTAGTTTGTAAAATTATATCTCCTGTTCCTAAAAACCTTGTATTTCTTCTGAAATTAATAGTTCCAGTAGAATTCATAGCACCCAACCTCATTGCAGAAGCCGAATAGTTGGCTACATCAATACTTAAAGCAACATCAAACTCTATGGTACAATTACAATTTAAGTTGAGTGTCCCATCTTTAGTAATATTATTTTCAAAAATAAAGGTAGAGAGATTACTCAAACCATTACCCGCGGTTAATGCACCACCATTACTGATACTAATTTGCCCTGAAAACCGATTGGTGCCAGATATCCCAGTATCTGTTAGTATTCCCTTCAGTGTAGTAGAGCCGATAATGTGTAAGTTATTCACTCCAATATCAAAAGCAGCACCTATTTCTATGTTTAAGTTTTCTTGAATAGTAACATTCGAAGGACTTGGGTTAAAATTTTTAGTGCCTGTTCCTAATATAACAAGATTACGATAGCTGACTGCTCCAAAAGAATTAGGTATTACACCGCCGCCACCTGCAAATTCTACAATAGTGCCTGGGGTAGTGGCAAAATTATTGGTATTGATGGAAGGCAAATCATTGATATTCATACGAAGTTTTGCTCCTGAAACACCATTTAACTGATTGGCACTGAAAGCTATATCCGAGGTAAGTCTAACTGGATTTTGGATATCAACAATAGTTCCTGTACCTACGCTTGCTCCCGAAGGAATTGTAGTATTGTGCCTGATACGTACATTCGCACCTGCAACACCATTGGGGCTACAATTACAAGGCGTGGTACCATCATTTGACCATAAATTGCTATTTACATTCCAAACTGCCCCATCGCCAAGTGTGTAGTAGTCTATAGATTCTAAAAATACAGCATAATAACGAGTAGCCATAGTAAAAGACGTAGGGCTGAAAGAAGTAGAACTGGCATTAGATGAACTCGTTGCTTCACTTACCCAAGTAGTACCATTGTGATAATAGGCTGTTCCCCCTGTAAATCCTCCAACGGTAGAGCCTGCATAATAGACTTGAACAGGCACATTAGGCGTAGTACCAGTAGGCAAAGTTACTTGCCAAACAGCATCTACACGACTACTGCTGGTAATAGATGGATACGGCGAGGTACCTGGTGCTTTTACTTGTAAGGAAACTTCCTGATTGTCAGGTAAGTTGTTGAGAGGGAAACTTATACCCGCATATTGCATAGGTGTTGAGTAGCCCATAGGAATAAGTAGTGAAGGAGATATAGCACTTCCGCTTTCGTTACGGATTTTTATTACTCCTGTGCCATTGGTTACTATGTATTTATTAGTTCCTCCATTGAAAGAAGGAACGGTACTTGCTCCAAAAACGGCTATCAAATCTCCCCCTCCCAAGCTCAAATATTTGTCATTAGCAATAGATAGTTGCCCCTTGAAACGAACATTGGCAGAACCCGTTAGAGCCACATCATTATTGATATTAAGGTTGTAAAACTCAACATTTCCGCTAATGTTTTGCAGAGAAGTACCTGCAAATGTAGCTGTATAATTATTATCCACAAGATTTCCCGCTACATCAATAAAATTACCTGTGAGAGTAATATCAGAGATTAAATTACGTGGAAAGGCATTAGAAGTGATATTTATATTTCCAAAAGAACCTGATGGTGAAAAAATATTTTGAGCTACGTTATTATCAAACATTACCGTAGAATTTGGAGTGGCATTGAGCGTACCCGAAAAAGTATTGTTGAAAGCAGTATTGTTGTTTATGAGTTGTAAGCTGGAATTAGATTTTAGGCTTAAAGTAGCATTGCCTTGTATAACACTTGTAGTAAGGGTTTTATTATCATCTATTTCAGCTATCCCGCTCTGCACGTTAAGAATAGAAACTGGCGTGCCACTGGCAGGTCCCCAGTAAATGCCAATAGGAGAAGTAAAAGTAACCTTTCTGCCCGGCATTTTATTAACAACTACCTCCCAAACAGCTCCCGGAGTTCCATAGAAGGTAAAAGAAGTGCCCTGATTAAAGGTAGCGTCATTATTCCCTACAAGTTCTATTTGGCTTTTGCCCACCCCACTTAATACGCCTGTTATAGTATTATTGAGCATTGTTACATTCCCTGAAACTCGTAGAGTACCAGTTTGAGTTGCACTACTCCCTGCATAAGGATAAAAAGCCGCCCTATTAGGAGTAGGATTATCCATAATGAAATCTTTGGTAGTAACAATATAATCCGCTGTATTACTATTAGAAACTGCTATTCCCAATGGTGAAGACCCATTGTGGCTATTTTGTACTCTAAATGTTTCTTGAATGTTGAAATTGTCATTAAATGCACAATAAGTATTTTGGTTAGAACAATCCCAAGTAAGATTACCAAAATTTTGTCCTGCAAAGCCAGTAGGCATAGTATTGGTTACTCCTGTAATTAAGCAAGTAGCATTAGGTTGCCAAGTAGCAGAGGGTATAGTTCCTCCGTCGCGAGCGTGTATGTAAGTAGAGCCATTGTTGAAGGTGATGGTTGTTCCACTTAATGTTCCTCCTTCAAGGCGTAGTGTTCCATTGATAGTAAATGAACTTACTAAATTCGTGTTACCATTTTGTAATACCAAATTACCACCCGCATTGACGGTTATATTTTGGTTTAAGAGTAAGTCTGTACTAAGCATAGATGTAACGGTATGACCGCTAGCAATGGTTACACTAGCACTGGCGACAGGAATACAATTACAATCCCAAGTTGTAGTGCTGTTCCAATTACCCGATGTTATACTTGTTACTTGGGCTGTTGCAAATAATCCATTTAATATTAAAAAGAATAGTAATATTTTTGCTTTCATAAATTTGGGTGAGTTTATTTTTCATAAATACTAAGACAAAGGTAAATAAAAAATGGGAAGAAAAAAAGTGTTAGTATCAGGATTTGCAGGATTAAAGGATTTACGAGATTGAAAAATAAGAAATAAATAATCCTGCTAATCCTAAAACCTCTAAATCCTGATACTGACGAAAAAGTGTCTGTATCAGGATTAGCAAGATGAAAATAAAAAAAATCCTGCTAATCCTAAAATCCTCTAAATCCCGATACTGACGAAAAATAGTCTGTATCAGGATTGGCAGGATTAAAGGATTTGCAAGATGAAAATGAAAAAAAAATCCTGCTAATCCTAAAATCCTCTAAATCCTGATACTGACGAAAAATAGTCTGTATCAGGATTGGCAGGATTAAAAGATTAGCAAGATGAAAACGAGAAAAAAATAATCCTGTCAATCCTAAAAGCCTCTAAATCCTGATACTAGCCCTCCCGAACCACTGCTCTATACGTTTGTTCAGTTTTCTGCTCTAAAATCAAGTCGAATTTGGGTAAAATGCTTTGTAGCGTTTTGTCGTTGTAGTATAATATGGTAAGCAGTTGCACGTTGCGAGTTTGTGAAATAGCAAATTCTTCGCTCAAAAAGTCTATGATTTTAGGAATTTTATGCTCCTGATAATCGGTAGCTATCCAAAGGGAAACCGCTGAGCTTTGTAAAAGATGAATTTTTGCATTAGTTTGGGTAAAAATATGCAAAATTTTACTCAAATTTTCCTCTGTAATAAAAGCCAAATCTTTGATACCAAATTTCAGAAGCACCTGATTGGGCTTAAAAATAATCGTAGGTGTATTCTGTGGGCTTGTAATGCCGTCTATGCAAGTGCCTGCTTTATGTGGTTCAAGAAAAGAGCGAACATACAAGGGAATATTCTTGTTGGCAAGAGGCTTTATAGTTTTAGGGTGAATAACATTTGCTCCATAGAAGGTCATTTCAGCGGCTTCGGTGTAGGAAAGCGTTTCGTACAGCTGGGTATCAGGTACTTTTTTAGGGTCTGCATTCAAAATACCGGGAACATCTTTCCAAATAGTAACTTTTTCGGCATCAAGCAAATAAGCAAGTACAGAAGCTGTATAATCCGAACCTTCTCGCCCCAGTGTGGTAGTTTTATTTCCCAAAGTTCCCCCCAAAAAGCCTTGTGTAACGACAATTTTTTCCTGTAAAATAGGTAAAACTTCGCGTTTGAGCAGTTGCTCTGTCCAAGCAAAATCTACTTTCCCTTCTCGCCAAGTGGTATCGGTTTTTATGAAGTTACGAATATCTACCCATTCGTTTTTTATACCTTGCTCTTGTAAAAATTGGCTTACAATATGCGTAGCAATAATTTCCCCAAAGCAAATCACTTGGTCGTAGCTTTCATCATATTTTTCGGCATTGGTTTTGTGTAATAAATTATCTTTGAGTTGCAAAAATAAATATTCCAAAGCCGTGAAAATAAGATGATTTTCAGGGAAAAGACGCTCTGTAATTTCAAAATGATACTGCTGGATATTTTGCAATTGGCTTTCCCAATCGCTTTTTGCAAAATAGCTATTCAGCAGTTGCTCTAAGGCATTGGTTGTTTTTCCCATAGCCGAAACTACCACAACCAAATGAGTAGGCGTGCCGAAATTTTGAATAATATGAGCAACATTCCGAACGGCTTCGGCATTTTTTACCGAAGCTCCACCAAATTTGAATACTTGCATAGCTGGTTAAATTTCACGAAAATGTTTAGCGTCTTTGACAAGGTTTTCCACTGTCCATTCAGGGCTTTTCACATAAGCTAACTCTCTCACGGGGCAATCCTGATAGCTACAAGCCTCGCAGTTTTGGGGCGGTAGGCAAGGGTCTGCGTGAATAAAAATTTCTACTTCTTTTCCTGTATAAGCCACAATAAATGCTCGGAAGCGTTCTACCTCATCGTGGGTCTGACGCAAATCTAAATAATAAGGCAACGTAAGGTGGCAATCAATATGCCAATTTGCTCCATAATGTTGCACTCGCAAATTATGAACATCTATCCAGTTGGGTTGCCTATTTTTTACAAGAATTTGCTGAACTTCTTGAATAGAGTGAGGGTTCAGCTCGTCCATTAGCCCTGCTACCGACTTTCTAACTAAATGATAACCCTCTTTAAGCAAAAGAAAAGCAAAAACCAAAGAAATTACACTATCCAGCCATATCTGCTTGGTAAAAATGATAACGCCCACTCCTACAATCAGAAGCAAACTGCTCACCGCATCACTAAAAAGATGTTTGCCATCAGCTATCAGTATCAGCGAATCGTATTTTTTACCATACTTTTGTAGAGTCAAACCTACTGCTCCATTTACTACCGTACTAAAAGCCACCAAATACAAACCTATATCTAATTTTTCAAGAGGTTTGGGATATAAAAAGCCCATAATAGCTTGCCAAACAATCACCAAACCTGCCGTAATGATGAGCGAGCCTTCAAAGCCTGCGGAAAAAAATTCTATTTTGCCGTGTCCGTAAGGATGCTCAAAATCGCGAGGCAAAGAAGCCAAATACACACTATAAAAAGCAAAACCCGAAGCAACTACATTGATAATACTTTCCAAAGCATCGGTGAGAATCGCCGTAGAATTGGTAAGAAAATAAGCCGTGAATTTGATAAACATCAATAGCACGCTTACCACAAAAGAAAGTAAAATAAGTTTTTGTTTCATCAGCTATATCCAATCAAAATTGATATAAATCTTTACAAATCAGGCAAATCTTGCCAATCGTTTTAATCATCAGTAAAATTTTGCGTAAAGATAGCTGTTAGCATAGTAAATCTCCAAATGTTTTTCATAAGACTCAAACATTAAAATCAAGCCTCAAACCTCAAATTTTCTAACCTTAAACCTTCTAATATTTCCCGACTTGCCTGAAAAGGCTCTTTCTGATTGGCTAAAATATTTTTTTCAAGCTCTTGCAATTTTTCTTTGAAAGCAAGATTCTGATAGAAAAGATTGAGAATACCCTCTCTGAGATGCTCGTGAAACCATTGCAACTGTTGCTGTTGGCGTTTTTGCTCAAAAACATTATTTTGCTTTGCCTCTTGCAAAAATTTCTGAATAGTTTGCCAAATCTCTGATAAGCCTTCATTCTGTAAAGCCGAACAAGTAAGTACAGGCACTTCTTGGGCAGGGCTAAGCAAATGCAAAGCACTCTGATACTCTTTTTGGGCTACCAGAGCTTTGTGTTTGTTTTCCCCATCGGCTTTGGTAATTACAAGCATATCAGCCATTTCCATTATTCCCCTTTTGATGCCCTGCAACTCATCGCCCGCCCCTGCGAGCATAAGCAAAAGGAAAAAATCTGTCATACTTTTTACAGCTGTTTCCGATTGCCCCACACCTACGGTTTCAATGAAAATCGTTTCAAAACCCGCCGCTTCACAGAGTAGCATTACTTCACGGGTTTTGCGAGCTACTCCGCCCAAGGAACTACCTGCGGGCGAAGGACGAATAAATACTTGCGGATGCATTGCCAAATTTTCCATTCGGGTTTTATCGCCCAAAATGCTACCCCCACTTTTCTGACTGCTGGGGTCTATCGCTAAAACAGCCAATTTATTCTCTGTATTTTTTACAATTTCCAAACCAAAACTTTCTATAAAAGTGCTTTTCCCAACCCCGGGCACGCCTGTAATACCTATACGTATGCTTTTGCCTGTATAGGGCAACACTGCTCCTAGCACTTCTTTGGCAAGTTTTTCGTCTTCATTGCGTTGGCTTTCTATCAGCGTGATAGCCTGTGCCAAAATTATTCTATTACCCGCAAGTATCCCATTGATGTAAGTTTCTGCCGAATATCTTTTCCGCATTTACAAAAAATATTTGATTTTTTCTTAAAATTTGCTTACCTTTGGCTATCCAAAAGTATTAAAGAAAAAACGGCTTCCCAAATTTATGAAAGGTTTTTTGCGATATTTTTTCAGTAAAGATGTCTTTTTAATTTTATTGCTCACGGGTATTATTTCGGTTTTAGTAGCCAATATCAATCTGAATTTTGATGCTCTCAACCCGCTGGAAAAAATGTTTGGCGACTTTGACCTCACCGATATTTATTTTTCACAAATCAAATCCCGAAAAAATAAAGAACAAAAAGTTTCCATTAGTGATGAAGAAAATCAAGCCTCTGAAAAACTGAAAAAAATCGCTAATACTATTACCATCGTCAATATTGGCGGAGCCGAAGGAGGAAGGCTCAGACTTACCGAATTACTACGTATCATCAACGAATTTCAACCTCGTTGCGTAGGCATAGATGCCTTTTACAAAAGCTATAAAACAGATAGCATAATGAAGCCTATCAATGATAACCTTGCCCAAGTACTTTCTGAAACCAAAAATTTAGTAATGGCGGCTGATTTATCTTTCAAGACAAGTACCCGAGAAAAAATCGTAAATAGCAACGATGAAGACTACAAACCCGCCTTTGATTCGCTCATTCTTTCCCACCCCAATTTTATGAAAAATGCCATTCCCGGGGTTGTAAATTTAATTACCGAGGCTACCCGAGATGCTGTACAAAGAGCAGATTTAGCAGGCGGGCTTGCTACTTGTAGAACTTTTCCCGTCAGAGACAAGGTGAATGATAAAGAATATTTGGCTTTCGGTGTAAAACTTGCTCAAATTTATGCTCCCGATAAAACCGCCCGGTTTTTAGAAAGGAACAAAGAAGTTGAGTACATCAACTATATTGGGAATTATGATAAATTTTCTTACGTAAATTTCAGTGAATTGTTTGAAATGTACGAAGCCTACAAGAATGGAGATAGCAGTTTAATTGAAAATCTAAATCGCCTTTTCAAAGATAAAATTGTACTTATGGGTTTTACAGGGGTAGAGGATATCAATAAAGTAACTTCTGATGAAGATCGCTTTTATACGCCGCTCAATCCAAATTATGTAGGCAAAGCCGAAAGAGATATGTATGGAGTGATTATCCACGCCAATATTATTGCAATGATCTTACTGGAAGAGTACATCAATGAGGCTCCCGATTGGATGGATTATCTCATATCGGCTTTCATTGCTTATATTATTACAGCGTTTTTTGTGTTTCTACACGAAAAATTAGATTTTTGGTATGATGGTATTTCCATTTTGGTACAGTTTTTGTTGAGCTTTGTATTAGTGCTGATAATCATTGAAGTTTTTGATTTATTCAAGTTACGAGTAGATTGGAGTTTAGGATTTTTGGCGATAGTCTTTATACCCAACTTTGTAGAAGTATATTATGGTGCAGTAGCAAAAATATACGATTACAGGCAGAAATTACGCAGAAATCGCAGAAAACAGGTTGCTACGCTGGGCGTAGATGAATGAGAAAAACAAAATTTAACTAAAACCCCGCATTTTCAAAACAAATTCTAAAATTTATGAAAAATTTAGCTCAAATGTTGAAAAAAACTACTTTGATGCTTGCCTTTTTTGTAGTGGCTTTGGTAGCCTATGGGCAAGATGAGGTTTTCAAGGTACTCGCCTCCAAAGGTGATGTAAAACTCAAAGCTACCCAAAAGAAACTTTGGGGGGGTAGCTCGCTTAAAAACACTGATGAAATTGTAGTGGGTAGCGATAGCTACATCGGCTTGATGCATAGCAGCGGAAGAACCGTTGAACTAAAACAGCCTGGTACTTACAAAGTAAACGACTTGGCAGGCAAAGCCGCTGGAGCGGGTAGCAGTACAACATCTAAATACGTAAGCTATGTAGCAGGGGAAATGACAAAAGCCGACAAACGCGATATCAATCAGAACCACCGCAAATATATGGCTATGACAGGGTCCGTAGAAAGAGCTAACCCCACAGCTAATTTAGCCTTCTTTGTACACGAACCTACTGCCAAACCACAAGACTTGAAAGTTTTTGGTGATAAAATAACTCTCCATCTTTACAAAAACCCTATTGCAGAATTTAACTCAAGTGGTAAAACCTACGTAGTTAGGGTTTTGGATATGAAAAATAAGGTGATTATTGAAAACCAAGCTGTTGCCAATGATGCTGGGGAAGCTCTTGTAGAAATAGATTTTTCAAAATTTGCAAAACACGGAAATACTTTTGTCATAGAACCTTCTGTGAAAGAAGCAAAATCTAAAGACCGAGCTTATTATACAATCAGCCTTGTAAGAGAAGGCGAAGAATACGAAAGAGTGAAAAAGGCTATCGCTGAACTGCAAGATAACACCGCTTTGAGCAAAATTGTAGAAGCAGGCATCTTTGAGCAAGAAGGTTTTTATCTTGATGCTCTTACCAGCTACGAAAAAGCTATCGCAATGGAGCCCAAAGTAGATGCCTTCAGAGTAGCCTATGAAGATTTCCTTATCCGCAACCGAATGAAACTTTACAAAGATAAAGATGAGTATGGCAAACCTGCTTTGCGTCCTTATCAAATCAATCCTAATGTAAAAGACGAAGATTTGATGAAGCCTGAAGCAAAAGTAGAAAGCGAAAACACTCAACAACAACCCACTAATAACAATACCGAGAGCAATACCAAAAAAGATGGTAAAAAGAAAGGAAAATAATAAATCTTGGCTCTTTGAACAAAAAACTGAAAAGAGACGTTTCTTGTAAAAGAGCGTCTCTTTTTTGACAATAAGCTACTAAATTTAATGCAATACCCTGACCAATGAGAAAACTCTACGCAATAGTATTACTGATAGGTTTGAGTTTTTCCTCCTGTCTTATCAAAGAGAGTGAGGTACAGGGTATTTATGTAACAGGCGATTATACCGTAGTTTTGAGGCACTGGCTCAATCCTTCAAACCAAGATGCTATCTTTATTGCCAACTATGCCGATAGCTCCGCAATAGCTTACCCTGCTTTTCTTTTAGAACTCCGAAAAAATAAGCAATACGCCGTTTTTCATATACAAGAAAAAGACGGCGGTAGAAAAATTTTTTACTATTCTTTACAGCCTAATTTTTTAGAAGATAGCCGAAAAATTGAAGTCAAAGACCTAAAAATGATTTGGGCAAAAGCCATTGTTGCTGGCATAGAACTCATAGAACCCGATGATACCAAATCGGTTATCCTGAACGGCACTCTCAATAAATAAAAATCTTTGCTACATTTGCATTGCAAAGTATTTTTCAATGAAAATCATTATCAGCCGTACCGATAATTTGGGTGATGTAATTCTAACCCTTCCTCTTGCAGGCTTTTTCAAAGAACAAAATCCTGAAAATCAAGTTGTTTTTATAGGGAAAAATTATACCCAAGCCATCATAGAAAGTTCCGTGTATGTAGATACGTTCCTTGCCAAAGAAGCCATTTTAGCCAATCCGCACCTGCTTGCCCAAGAAAATGCCGATGCTATCTTGTTTGTTTTCCCCGATTTAGAGATTGCTCAAATTGCCAAAAAAGCACGCATACCCACACGCATAGGAACAAGCCATAGGTGGTGGCATTGGTGGTATTGCAATAAAAGAGTAAATTTTTCAAGGAAAAATTCTAACCTTCACGAAGCACAACTCAATTTCAAACTTTTAGAAGGTTTAGATTTATTTTTAGAACCTAATTTCGGACTTATTCAGGATTGGTATGGCTTGCAAGCCCCTATGCTACCCGAAAATCTGCAAAATTTGCTTTCAAAAGAGCAATTGAATATCATTTTACACCCCAAATCCAAAGGTTCGGCGAGAGAGTGGCATTTGGATAGCTATTTTGCCCTTGCCAAACAAAATTCGGACAAGCAATTTTTTATTACAGGCACACAAGCCGAAGGAGAGTTAGTTTCTACCCAAAAACCACAAATTTTTGAACTACCCAACGTGAAAAATCTTACAGGCAAACTCACTTTACAAGAACTAATAGCTTTTATTGGGGCGGTAGAAGGCATTGTTGCGTGCAGTACAGGACCGCTCCATATTGCGGCGGCTTTGGGGAAATATGCTTTGGGAATTTATCCACCCATACGACCTATGCACCCAGCACGCTGGCAACCTATTGGCAAAAAAGCAAAAGTGTTGGTGCTTGAAAAAGAATGTTCATCTTGCCGAAAAAGCAACTTTTGTGCGTGTATCAATGCGATTAGCGTAGCAGAAGTGAGCCAAGAAATTGCCAAATGGCAGAAAGAGGCTTAAAATCCTGCACTCTTTCTGACATTTTTTCTATCAAAGGTTTTTGTAAAGAAATCTCCTCGTTTGTCTTCCAAAAACCCTCGCTTGCTTTCCAAAGCAAAATACTGATAAGAATAACCACAAAAAACTTGAAAAATACTAAGTTTTGACTTTGCTCTTGATTGAGACGCTTCATAGCTGTAATGGTTTGCCATATAAAAAGCATTTTTTGTGCCAAACCTAAAAAAATGTTCAATTTTAGCAAAAAAGGCTTTTTTTGCTGAAAAAAGAACCTAAAATGTCCGAAAACGAACATAAAAGCGTTCATTTTTTAACAAAATAATTTTCATAAAAAAATAGCTTATCCCCTTGCCAATCTTGAACTTTCTTGGCAGGAAAAGGTAACTTAGGGGCAGAAATTCCTTCTGTAAATTGCACCTGCGAAACAAAGACTCTTGCCTCGTCCCAAAGATTTTTTTCAATAAAACTTTGCAATAGCTTCGCCCCTCCTTCTACCAAAACCGATTGCACCTTTCGCTCAAAAAGGTCTTGTAACAAGTTTTCTAAAAAATTTTCCTCCTCCAAACGAATAAAATCTAAACTGGGGGCAGTTTCATTTTTTTGCAAATTGTAGCAAAGCGTAGGCTGTGAGCCATCAAAAATATGATGTGTGGGTGGAAGGCTTAAATTTTTATCAATCACAATGCGAATAGGATTTCTGCCTGTCCATTCTCTTACATTGAGTTGCGGATTGTCGTAGTGAGCCGTATTAGTACCAATCATTATGGCTTGCTCTTCCGAACGCCACTTATGCACCAGTGTTCGGCTATGAGCATTGCTTATCCATTTGGAAGAAAAATCTTTACGAGCTATGAAGCCATCAGCAGTTTCTGCCCATTTGAGTACAATATAAGGACGTTTTTTTTCCATAAATGTAAAAAAACGCCTGTTCAGGTAGCGTGCTTCTTGCTCTAAAACACCTACTTTCACTTCAATACCTGCATTTTTTAAGATTTGTACACCTCTGCCCGCCACCAGCGGATTGCTATCAAGATTGGCAATTACGACACGAGGGATTTTTTTCTCTAAAATCAAATTGGCACAAGGGGGCGTTTTGCCGAAATGGCTACAAGGCTCTAAATTGACATATAGCGTGCTTTCAGAAAGTAATGCAGGATTAGCCACAGAAGCAATGGCATTGACTTCGGCGTGGGCTTTTCCATATTCTTTGTGCCAACCTTCTCCGATAATTTTTCCCTGATAAACAATCACACAGCCCACCAAAGGATTAGGAGCAACCGAGCCTGTGCCAAGTGTTGCCAGTTGCAAAACTCTCTGCATTAGGTCGGCATCGCTCATCAGATAACCGTAGTTAAATTAACTGCCTCAATCGCCTTGATTTCAGGCACTTCCTGACGAATAGTAGCTTCAATACCCGCCTTGAAAGTCATCTCCGACATAGGGCAATTTCCACAAGAACCCACAAATTCTAATTTCAAAACTCCCTCATCTGTGATTTCTAAAATACGGACATTGCCGCCATCTGCCTCTAAATAAGGGCGAATCTGATTGAGAGCTTTTTCTACTTTTTCAAACAAATCCATACCAAAGTGAGGTTAAGAAGTTTGAAGTTCAAAAGTTTGTAGTTGAAAGATTTAAGAACAAAAATATAAACCACAAACTTTCAAAATTTGTAATTACTTACGTCCCCAAAGTTCAGCATTTGATGTTCAAAACTTTAAGGGCTTTATTTCTCATTTTCTGTCTGACATCTTCCTAAATCCGTTTTCTGTATCTTGCTTCCTGTTTCTTTACCGCAAACTATACCTAAATAATTACCCAAATTTACCTATTCAAAGATAACAACAATTTATGGTAAGACAAAGTTTTTCAGTCAATAAGTTTTAGAGCTTTTTGGGCATCTTTGTCATCAGGATAGTATTTCAAGAAAAATTCTAAATCTTTGCGGGCTTGTATTTTGTTTTTCTTTGCCCAATGAGCCATTCCTCGGTAATAGTAAGCAGGTATGGCGTCAGGGTCTATTTCAAGCACTCGCTCACATTCTTTAAGCAAATCGTCGTAGCGTTCTTCTTCGTGCAAGAAGTTAATTTTATTCAGGCGGTACTCCACCTCTTTGGGTGCAAGAGCAATCGCTTTATCAATACTTTTGAAAGCCCCTTCGGTATCGCCAATTTCAAAAAGTAAGTGAGCTTTTTCAGCGTGATAGTTGGGTTGTAAAGGGTTGTGGCTAATGGCTTTATCTATGTAGAAAATGGCTTGCCCCATATTTTGAGCTTCGGCGGCGGCAAGCCCTCTCATTAGGTACAAATAGCCCAAATCTCGCCCTTTGGGCAGTTTTTCGGCTTTTTCAAAATCGCGATTAGCCTCTTGAAATTTCCCCATCAGAGCGTAGGTTATCCCCCGAATTGTGTAAGATTTTGAGTTAAGACTATCTATCGCCAAAGCCTTTTCAATATCTTTGAGGGCTTCGGCAGTTTTATCTTTTTCCAAAATTCCCAAACAGCGTTCCTGATAAGCCGAAACCAAAACGCTATCTAAAAATCTTTGAGAAAACTCTCGCTGAAAAATGGGATTTGCGTTCAGCAGTACGTCTGCTTTTTCATCATTTTCGTTGCGAAGCAAGTAAATTTCGGGCATCACATTCAGAGCCTTTAAGTAACTTTCTTTCGCCTCTTGGCTTTTCTTGGCATAATGAGCTATAATGGCTTTATCGTAATACACTTCGGCAGAGAGGTTGTTTTGCAATTTTTCTGCTTCATTGATAGATTTCCAAGCCTCTGCATATTTTTTAAGCTGAAAATAACACAATGCCTGTATATAGTAAAGTTCTGGCTTTTCTATTTTTTTAGGGCTTTGGGTTATGGAAAGAGCCTGTTTGTAATTTTTAGTTTTATAGAGCGATTTTGCCCAAAAATAAAAGTCTTCTTCTTCAAAAACATTCGGATTTTTTTTCAAAATCTGTTCATAGATGCGAATAGCCTCTTTATGATTACCTTTTTCGCTTAAAATCAAGGCTCTCATTTTTTGAGCCATAATATTTTCAGGCTCTAATTTCAATGCCTGTAATGCTATCTTTTCTGCCTGTTCATATTCTTTTTCAGTGGTATAGATAATAGATTTCAGAAGTAAAAACCTTGTTTCGTTAGGGTAGTAGCCAATGGCTTTATCTGCATAGCCAAGTGCCGTTTTAGGATTTTCTGCATCTAAATGTGCTTCGGCTATTTTATACAAAGCCTCTGCATTTTTCTCATCAAGTTTCAAAGCTGTTTCTAAATCTTTGATAGCTTTATGGTATAGCCCCATATTCATATACGCCTCTGCTCTACCAATATAGCTGGCTGTATCTTTGGGCTGACGGCGAATTATTTCTGAAAAACCGCTTTCCGCCTCCTCATTTTTTCCTTCTTCTAGCTTGTAAAATGCTTTCGCAAAAATCGGTGCTAACCAAGTAGAATCCAGTTTCAAACATTTATCAAGCAACTGATAGCCTTGTGCATAATTGCCTTTTTCCAAAAGTTCAATAGCTTCTTCATAAACGAATATAGCTTCTTTTTTATCTTTCTGAGCAAAAAGATAGGAGATTGCCGAGATATTCAGAAAGAGTATGAGCAGAAAAGTAAGGCAGATATTTTTTTTTCTCCTCTGCTTCTGAAATAGTTTCTTATGCCTTCGGTCTTGTGTTTGGTAGCTGTTCATAATCATCTGAAACTTCTGTAACGTCTGAAACCTTTGCGTAGCTCTTTGATGCTAACTTTGATGATAGTGTAAGTAGGAATAGCGACAATCATACCCAATGCCCCTGCAAGACTTGCCCCCGAGAAAATTACAATAAAAATTTCTAATGGGTGAGCTTTTACGCTTTTTGAAAAAATAAAAGGTTGCAAGAAAATATCATCAATCAAACGCACTGCAAAAAAAAGCGAAACAAATTTAACAAGTTTTAGCGAAAGCGGAAAATCGGGAACAGAAAAACTATTACTTACAATGACCAAAATACCAAAAGCAAGCCCCGAAAAAGGTCCAAGATATGGGATAAAATTGATAGAAGCCGCCAGTGCCGCAATAGTAAGAGCATACGGAATATTGAGCAAAATGCCGCCTATGGCATAAATGCTAAAAACCGCCAAAGTTTCTATCAGTATGCCTCTTAAATAATTGGAAAGTAAATGTTCTATTTTGTAAAAAGCCGTAATGAGTACCTCAAAATAACGATTGGGAATAGCAGAAATTACCATTTTACGAAAAAGACCTTTTTCGTAAAGCAAAAGAAAAGTCATAAAAGTAATTGCAAGCAAATACACAAATACCGAACCCGCTACTCCCACCAAACTATTTACCAAACCTGCAATATCAAATTTTTCAAGGAAAGTTTTTAGAATGGTATTCAGCTCTTCCAAAATAAATCCTTTTTGGGCATTAACTTTAAGCTCCTCTATGAGAAAATCCTCCAAATTTTCAAGTGGTTCTATAATTTGCAAGCTCAAAACATTGGGCTTGATAGAGCGTAAAAGCCGAAGTTGGTCAGAAATAAGCGGAAAAAACAAACGTACAAAAAGCGTAATAAAAGCCACCAAAGCCACCATTGCCACCACCACAGCAAGCACACGAGGAATTTTTATCCTAAAAACATATATTTCGGAAATATAATCTACCAAAGGACGCAACACAGTGGCTATCACCAAAGAAATTAGCAAATAACGCCAAACATCAAAAAGCAACCAACCTAAAAAAATCAAGAGCGATAGCCCCAAACCAATCTGTAAGGCTGTTTTCCATTTGTTATTGGGCGAAAAAGAAAGTGTGGCAAGCATTTTTATACCCAGATGAAAATGATTTTCAGGCTTTGCAAGATTTTTCTTGATTTCAAGAATTCGTAGAAAAAACCTCCCAAAAGTATTTTTTTTCGTTTAATATAAATTTAGACCTACAAGAAGTAGAGTTCTTGTAGGTCTTTTTTTAGAAAAACTTTCAACTCTTTTTATTGAACCAAAATATTATACGAAGCGAGCAATTCTTTGTATTCGGGGCTATTGCGGCGTCTTAAAGACTCATTTTTAGCAAGTTCCTGCAACTGCATAATGCCTTCCAGAATTTGCTCGGGACGAGGCGGACACCCAGGTACATACACATCAACAGGAATAACTCTATCAATCCCCTGCAAAACGCTGTAAGTATCAAAAATGCCACCACTTGAAGCACAAGCTCCTACCGAAAGCACCCAACGGGGTTCAGCCATCTGCTGATACACCTGCTTTAAGATAGGTGCCATTTTTTTGGCAATAGTACCTGCCACAATGAGCATATCGGCTTGTCGTGGCGAAAAGCTCGGACGCTCCGAACCAAAACGAGCCAAATCATACGTGGAAGCCATCGTACTCATAAACTCAATGCCACAGCAAGAAGTAGCAAAAGGCAGAGGCCAAAGAGAGTTGGCACGTGCCAAGCCTATGATTTTATCAAATTGGGTGGCAAAAAAACCTTGCCCCTCATAACCTTCGGGTTTATCTACAATTTTGACCATAGTTTTTCGCTATTATTTTACAATACAAAAAATTAAGACTCATAAGCAAAACTTGCCTCTAAAAAACCAACTATTTCAATAATATCAATGTTTTTTTGAATTTTTCCTCTCAAACTATCTGTCATATTATCTAAAATACTTTCTGCTATTTTTTGCTGATTTACTCCTGCTCCTAATTTAGATAAGGCATATTCAGGCTCTAATAAAAACATTTCAAATTCTACTTCTGAAATACTTTTGCCAAAAAATTGTTCAAGAAAATTTTTATCCAATAGTAGTAAGCCAAGCACATCAATGCCTTTTACCTTTATTTCGGCATTAGAAAACACAAGATTTAGTATTTCTTTCGCTGAATTTTCTTTTTCTACAATACTTTTTTGATTGACATTAAGCACAAGTAACACTTTATCGTAATCCAATATTGCCGCAGAACGAGCCATAGAAATAGCAGAAGTATCCCCCGCCGCCTTAAATACTTTGCAATTGTTCCAAACATTGGCAGGGAGTATTTTTTGAAGTAAATCGGCAGTAATTTTATCCGAAGTAATGATAATACTCTTTTTCATAAGCCAAGTGAAGCGGTGTTAAAATCTGCTGTTCCTTCTTTAATATACATTTTATATTTTACGAGCAATGCTTCTGCAAAATTTTGTTTTTCTATGAGATACTCTATTTCTGTTTTTTCCCAAAGTAGTATAGTTTGTGGAGCCATATAAGCCGATAAAATAATAGCTGTTTCTGTAAAACCACCTGTTGAAAAAATTGTCCCTATCACTGATGAAGGTCTTCGCAGAAGTTGAGAACGCATTTTAGCTAAAACTGCAAAATCTACTTTTCTACTCCAATCTTTACATTCTACAAGACAAGACAGATGCCTGTAATGAATGATACCATCTATTTGCTCAATGACTTGGTTATCTTTTTTTACTAAAAACGGATACTCAACCTCTGCACCACTCAACTTAAAAGCCCTGATTATCAAATATTCAAATGCTTTTCCTTCTGCAAATTCTGTTATCTCACCTTCTTTAATCTTATTCCAAAGTTCTTTTAATTTAACCCAATCGTAGGTTTCTATGATTTTCCGATATGTATCTTCTGTCATCAATAAAATATTTTTATTCCCATTTCAAAACATCACGCTTGATGATATAATAGAAACCTACCAAAAGCAGACCTACAAATGTGAGCATTTCCCAAAAACCAAACCAACCCAAATCTAGAAAATTAACTGCCCAAGGATACATAAAAATAATTTCTACATCAAAAAGCACAAACAAGATAGCAACCAAGAAATACTTGATAGAAATAGGTGTGCGAGCATCTCCTACGGACTCTACCCCACACTCAAAAGCAATATCTTTATTTTTGCCTTTACGTTTGGGACCTAAAAGGTGAGTAGCTATCATTGTAACCACCACAAACCCCAAAGCCAAACCTAATTGTATCAAAATAGGTAAATAATCGGAAGGTGCATATATTTTTTCCATACCACTAATTTTTGAGCGAAAGTAGCAAGCATTTTTCCAAAAAACAAGTAAAAAATTAAGTTTGTTCAAAAAATCATTTTTGTAGTGCTAAAAGTCGCTCTTAAAATTTTGGACTTTCAAGGTTTTTTGTATATTTTCGCTCAAAAAACAATTACTACGCCACATTTATGAATTATATTGAACGCCTTTCCCCTGTTTGCTTTGATTTACTCGTCATTGGCTCGCTGATGGGAGATAGGTTCAATACGGCTATGCTTGCCGAACTTTACAGCAAAAAAGAAAATTTAGACTCTCTCGCCGAAGCTATCCGAGAAGGCATTGTAGAGCAATTTACCGAAAAAGACCAACAATTTTTCCGCTTCAAAGATAATAACGTAAAAACCTATTTTAGCCAAAATGTAGCTAATATCCACGACGATAGCGTACTGCGAACTATCGTCAAGTGGCAAGTGGAGCAGTTCAATCAAGCTGAAAGACGTATCCAACGCTT
>NZ_JBRCWE010000065.1:0-12073 GCF_053497555.1 Raineya sp.
TTCAGCACCTAAATATACAACTTTCATTGGAAATCTTTTTCAATCCTAAACAACTTCTTTGCTATTTTCGTCAGAAAATTCTATTTTTGTAGAATAATTGCTGTTCAATGTCATCACCAAATTTTATTGATTACGTAAAAATCAACTGCCGTTCGGGCAAAGGCGGAGCAGGCTCTGTGCATTTTCGTAGAGAAAAATATGTACCCAATGGCGGACCCGATGGCGGCGATGGCGGGCGTGGCGGACATATCATCTTGCGAGGCAATCAGCAACTCTGGACACTTCTACACCTGAAATATCAAAAGCACATCAAAGCCGAAAATGGCGTAAATGGACAAGGAAATAATAAAAAAGGTGCCGACGGCAAAGATGTAGTCATTGAAGTACCGCTTGGAACGGTTGCCAAAGATGCCGAAACAGGAGAAGTGCTGTTGGAAATTACCCAAAATGGTGAAGAGAAAATCTTGCTCAAAGGTGGTAGAGGGGGGCTGGGGAATTGGCATTTCAAAACTTCAACCAAACAAGCTCCACACTATGCACAACCGGGCGAAGCAGGCGAAGAAAAATGGATTATTTTAGAGCTGAAAGTGCTGGCAGATGTGGGTTTAGTGGGCTTTCCGAATGCGGGAAAATCTACTTTGCTATCGGTAATTTCTGCCGCAAAACCTGAGATTGCCCCCTACCCTTTCACTACGCTCACACCGAATTTGGGTGTGGTGAAATACAGAGATTTTCAATCTTTTATTGTTGCCGATATTCCGGGCATCATTGAAGGAGCTTCCGAAGGCAAAGGCTTGGGCTTGCGTTTTTTAAGACATATTGAACGCAATTCTCTACTTTTGTTTATGGTTTCAGCTGAAAGCGAAAGCATTAGCAAAGAATATAAAATTTTACTCAAAGAGCTACAAAAATACAATCCCGAACTTTTGGAAAAACCGCGTGTTTTGGCAGTAACCAAGATAGATTTGCTTGATGAACTCGCTTTGCAAAAACTTAGAAGAACTTTACCCAAAAATATTCCGAGCATTTTTATTTCGGCTCTTACCAATAAAAATATTGAGGCTCTCAAAGATTTGCTTTGGGAACAACTTTCACAAGCCAATGTTTCTCTTATTACAAACGAATAAAACCGTATGCTGAACACCAAACTTTTTGAAGAGGTAAAAAAAATTTTTATTGCTTATCTGGAAAAAAAGGAACTTCGCAAAACCCCCGAAAGATTTGCGATTTTAGAGGAGATTTACTCTCGTCAAGACCATTTTGACGTAGAGGAACTTTATATCAGTATGAAAAACAAAAAATATCGTGTGAGCAGGGCTACGGTGTATAATACACTGGATTTGCTCGTAGAATGTGATTTGGTTACCAAACATCAGTTTGGCAAAAATCTGGCTCAATACGAAAAATCTTATGGCTTCAAACAACACGACCACCTCATTTGCGTAGATTGCCACGAAGTTTTAGAGTTTTGCGACCCTCGTATTCAGCAAATTCAGGATATGGTTGGTAATTTGATGAAATTTAATATCTTGCACCATTCTTTGGTTTTTTACGGACAATGTACCAAAGAAAACTGCGAAAACCGAAACAAAAAACACGAACCCAAACCTCGCAGAGCCTATGAGGACGATTAAAATACTACTGCTGTGGCTATGGAGCATTTCAGCTTTGCAAGCACAACTGCAAGGCGATAGCTGGACGAACGCCCAAAAAAATAAAGAAGCTACTATCATTATTACGTATTTTGAAACTCCCCGCTATGTGTATAAAACCGCAGATGGCAAATTAGAAGGCATTTGCGTAGATATTCTCAAAGAATTTATTGCTTATGTAAAACGAACCAAAAACATCAATATCAAAGTCAATATCCAAAAACCCATAGATAATTTTACTCTTTTCTTGCAAAATATCAAAGCCTCTCGGGGTGGCGTTTTTGCTTTGGGTCCTTTTACGATTACCGAAGAGCGTAAAAAAGAAATGTCCTTTACACCTCGCTACATTGATAATATCTCCTACATTATCACACACAACTCCGTACCCGACCTGACGAGTTTACCTTCTATCAGTGCCGTTTTTAGAGGTATGAAAGCCTATGCCTTGCGAGGCTCTACCCAAGAAGCCGAAATTTTGGATATTAAGAACAACTATTTCAAAGACTTGGAAATCGTGTATGTCAATAGTGCTGATGAACTTATTAGCAAAGTGCTTTCGGACCCCAAATCTTTCACCAAACACGATTTTCTCTATTATGCCGATGCCCTGCAAAATGGTAAGCCTATTAAAATTCACACAGCAGGTAAAATCCAAACCAACCCTTATGGCTTTATTATGCCCAAAGGTAGCGATTGGACAATCATTTGGAATGAATTTCTCAACGAAACCAATGGATTCACCACTCGCCCCGAATACCGAAAAATTTTAGAAAAACACCTCGGTTTTGTTGCCGTAAAAGTGCTTTTACAGAAAGGAACTTAGTGGGTTAGAGACAAGAAAGAAGTAGAATAAACTTCAAACCTCAAACTTCAAATCTTTTGAACCTTTGAACCCTCAAACACCAACTTAATGGAACAGCAAGAACAAATTTTTCAGAGCCGTATCAACCTTTCCGAACTAAGTGAAAAAGTCAAGACAATACGCTCCGAAGTAGCCAAAGTAATCGTAGGACAAGATACGATAATTGATTTACTGCTCACTGCTATTTTAGCCGATGGACACGTACTCTTGGAAGGAGTGCCTGGCGTAGCTAAAACCTTAATGGCAAAAACATTTGCCAAAATTACTTCCATTCAATTTTCCCGCATACAATTCACCCCCGACCTGATGCCTTCTGATGTTACAGGTACTTCCGTTTTCAACCTAAAAACTTCAGAATTTGAGTTTCACAAAGGTCCTATTTTTGCCAATTTGGTGCTGATAGATGAAATCAATAGGGCACCTGCCAAAACACAAGCGGCACTTTTTGAGGTAATGGAAGAGCGTCAGATTACCTTTGCAGGCACTACTTATGTACTCAATCCACCTTTTTTGGTGCTTGCTACCCAAAACCCTATTGAACAAGAAGGAACTTATCGCCTACCCGAAGCCCAACTTGACCGCTTTTTGTTCAAATTGCAAGTCAATTACCCAAGCGTAGAAGAGGAAATCGGTATTCTTTCCAAAGCCAACGACCGCAAAGCAAAAGGGCAATTAGACGCTTTACAACCCGTACTCACAGGCGAGGAAATTACGGCTTATCGGAAAGTGATTAAGGAAATTCATATTGAAAAGCACTTGCTTTCGTACATTGCTCAGATAATTACACGCACACGCAACAACCACGCTTTGTATTTGGGGGCTTCGCCAAGAGCCTCACTTGCCTTGCTCAATGCGTCTAAAGCCTTTGCGGCACTTGACGGCAGAGATTTTGTTACTCCCGAAGATATCAAATTCCTTGTGCCTCACGTTTTAAGGCATCGCATTATGCTTACTCCCGAAAAAGAAATTGAAGGTATCAGTTTAGAAGATGTTATTCATCAGATTCTGCAAGCCGTAGAAGTTCCGAGATAGAGGTTTTTCATTGAAAATTAACAATATTATGCTTAAAGTTGAACATATCGGTATAGCCGTCAAAGATTTACAAAGTGCGAACAATCTTTTTGCCAAACTTTTTGGCAAGGAGCATTACAAAATTGAAAGCGTTGAAAGTGAAGGTGTTAGCACTTCTTTCTTTATGATGGGTGAAACGAAAATAGAGCTATTAGAAGCCACCCAGCCCGATAGTCCTATTGCAAAGTTTATTGAAAAACGAGGCGAAGGCATACATCATATTGCTTTTGAAGTTGCCGATATTGAGGCTGAAATGAAACGTTTGCAAGCCGAAGGCTTTACTTTGCTCAACGAAACACCCAAAAAAGGAGCAGATAATAAACTTATTTGCTTTCTGCACCCCAAATCCACTAATGGCGTGTTGGTAGAACTTTGTCAGGAAATTACAGCAAGTTGAAAATGATTTTCAAGATTTACAAGATTTTATTTCTTGATTTTCAAAAATTTACAAGAAAAATAAATCAATTTTGTTTCAGCGTAAATTAAAAAAACAATGTTCAAAAATTTTCAATCGGTTAGTAAATGTGCCTATGGCAGGGGGAGTTTTGATAAGCTGGGTGAAATTATTGCCCCCAAACGCTCAGAAAATGAAGGGTATTTCATTTTTCTCATAGACCACTATTTTGAAGATAAACCCGAGTTTCACCAAAGAATACCCGCCGAAAAAAATGATGTGATTGAGTTTATTTATACTTCGGGTGAGGAGCCTAAAACATCGCAAATAGATGAACTTCGCGATAGATTTTTGCAAAGCAAAGGTTTGCCCGCAGGAGTAATTGGCATAGGAGGCGGTAGCATTATGGATATTGCAAAAGCCCTTGCCCTGATGCTAACCAACGAAGGCTCTTCGGTGCAGTATCAAGGGCTGAACCTTATCAAGAAACCGGGAGTGTATCACGTAGGCGTGCCTACCATTTCGGGTACAGGAGCCGAAGTTTCTATGACTGCCGTACTGACGGGTCCGACTAAAAAATTGGGCTTAAAATGCGATTGGACGGTCTTTGACCAAATCATTTTAGACCCCGATTTAATTGCCACCGTACCTAAAAACCAATGGTTTTATACAGGAATGGATACCTACATTCATTGTGTGGAATCTATGACGGGGCAGTATAAAAATACTTTCAGCGAAGCCTACGGCTACAAAGCCATAGATTTGTGCAAAGAAGTATTTTTGAATGAAGGTTCAGGGCAAAGCCCTTTGAATGATGAAAAATTGATGGTTGCTTCCTATTTCGGCGGATTGAGCCTTACGTACTCGGAGGTAGGGGTATGCCACGCTCTTTCTTATGGACTTTCATATGTTTTTGGCACAAGGCACTGCTTTGCTAATTGCATCATTTTTCCACATTTAGAGGAGTTTTACCCCGAAGGTGTCAAAGAATTTAACCAAATGGTAGCGAAAAATGATATTTTTATACCCCAAAACCTTTCCAATGATTGGACAGAAGAGCAAGTTGAAAAAATGATAGATGTTTGTTGGGCTCTGACGCATATGTGGAAACACGCCCTTGGTGATGATTGGGAAAAGAAACTTACGAGAAACAAATTGAAGGAACTTTATTACCGAATGTAAAGATATAAACCAGCGACTACACCAATAAAAAACCCCTCTCTTTCGGAGAGGGGTTTGTGCTAAGCTTAAAACTCCCACAAATTATGCTCAAATTCCATTAACTCCATTTCAGCTTCTTGTGCTTTGTAGAGCTCATCAGTGATGTTGTTATTGGTAATCTCTGAAAGCTCTTTATTTTCAGGATTGGAGATTTGTTTAATTCTTGATGAAAACAGACGTAGCTCAAAAGCGTCCATTATACACATATGGCGACGTTCATTTTTAGGATTATACCATCTTCCAAGTCTCTGATTTGATTCTCTGTACAAAGCCCTGAAATATCTATCTACTTCTTTGTATTTCACGACAGCAATAGATTTTTCGCCATCGGCACATACAGAAAGTAAATGAAAGGCAATGATATTGATATACATCCGAGAGCGTCTTTTATCAAAAATAACTTCCTCTATGATTTCTAAGGAAGCAATATTTTCCCTTCCGTAAGGTTGCAGTGCATTAACAGTTACCCCAGCTGTTGGGTCTGTAATAGATTCTACACAACCAAAAACGCTTGGGTCTACTTCTTTTCCATACTTTTGGTTTGCATCATCAAAGTTACTTTTATACTCTTCCTTGATTCTCTGAAGGTCAGCAGCCGGTAATTTAATCTTTTTTTCCTCAGATACCCTACCCAAAGAAAGAATATTAAGACCAGTGGAGTAAGGAGTAATAGACAAACCGATAGGTTTAACATCTGCTTCACCAGATATAGCCAAATATAACTGATAAAGGAAGTTGTAGTCATCAATATCAGGAGCAAAACCTTTGTTTTGTTTTTCCTTAAAATTGAGCTTTCTGATGACAATTTTTCTAAACATTATGTCATCTTCCAGTACAGGATTCACAACATTAGGATTGTAGCCGAACTGGGCAAATGAAGCACTTACACTAAGCAATAAAAGCGATAATGCAAACAAACACTTTTTCATAATTTAAATTTTTAGTTTTTAGCTTTTAGCTTACCTTACAGGAATGATAATAGGGTCTTTCACAGTAGCAGGAACTCTTTGTCCTCGTGAGTTTATTCTGTATACTGTCAAAGATACCTCATATCTTGTTCCGGGCTCTGATTTAGGAGCAAGTGAATTGATATCACCGGGTAGTTCCTGCGTACCTTTTACAAGTTTTACCCTATTGATGGTGTATTCGTAGCGTGCCTCGTTAGGCAAGATGCTTGCAAATTCCTCATTAGGCTTAATTTTGAAGCTAAAACCAATCCTTGCCTTTACACCTTTTTCAGCAGGAACTTCTGCACCACCAATTACAAGTACAGGCTCAGGTGAAGGAACTCTACGAACATTAAATTGCTTCACATCTTTCAAACCATTACCTTGAACAGTTAAATCAACAGTTTTAGCTCCTTTATTAGGAATAAATGCCACAGAGTTTGAGGATTTTTCAACTACTTGGGCATTTGCCGCTACAAAAGAGGGAGCAAATGAAGCACCAATTTCTGGACAAGAAACATTAAACTTATGATAACATTCCTCGTACACTACTGGTCTTGCTTGGGGGTTATCTACAATAATATTAGGTTTAGCAACTTTGTACTCAATAGGTTCAGTTTCCAATACAGTTTCTTTACCATTCAAAATAGCCGTTACCTTACCCTTAATTACACCATTACTTGAAGGCATAAATTCAATTTCTGCAACACCATTTTTCACTTCCTTCAAACCTGTAACTTCAAACTTAGGTTGCATATCAGACTTAGAGCTGGAAGCTACAATAAACATTTTTCCCTTTATTTTTTGCCCTTGTGCTACCACAGCAGATTCCAAAGCAAGTTGAGCAGAAAACACGTCTGGCGTAGGAGGAATTACTTTGGCACCAATGATTTTGATAGCATTATCCTCATAACGCTTCACTTCGGTACGCAAGTGAGCAAGTACTGCTAATGCCGCCGCAACGGGGGTAGCTTGGAAACTAGCTTGGGCGTAATCCTTGTTAATTTCCTCTTCGTTACCTTTTAGCTTCACAAGGTCTTTTCTGTCTTTATTATCCAAGCACAATGCAGGAAAAGCAAGTTCTGGTTTGATGTCCTTTTTAAAACCAGCTACTACCTTACCAAGCTCTTGGGCGTAGAGGTTCATTTCTCTTTGCAATTTATATCCTTCACCGGACTTGCTATTTGCCGCTCCAAGCATAAGTTCTTCAAGTTGGGTTTCACCGCCACCTGCATTCTTAATTTTGCCATTCTCATCTCTTCCACCGCCTGCCTTGTCTATAATATCGCTTTCTATCTTAGCAAGTATATCCAACTTCGTCTTGGTCATACTTCTTACTTGTTCGATAGCGGCAAGTTTCTTTTTATACTCTTCGGTTTCGGTCATTTTTTCTTTTTCAGCATCTTCCTTAAAGCCTTTGATGTATTCCACAATATCTGCTTCGGTATCATCAGCACTAGCATCTAAGGAACGCTTAATATACAAAAATTTATCAATAATAGATGAACTCACCTGTAAAGCAAGTAAGGCGGTAAGTACCAAGTACATCAGGTTAATCATCTGTTGCCTTGGGCTTTCTTTAGGTCCTGCCATAACGTATTTCGGTTTATTGGTTTTAGTTCAAAGTTTACTTGGTCAGAATTGTATGGTAAGAAAACCTACAAAACATTTTTTGGGCTTTGTAGGTTTGTAGTGTAAAATTAGGCTTGTGCTCCTTTCATAGCAGTAAGCATAGCACCATATACCTTATTGAGAGCAGTAAGGTTGGTAGTAAGTCCTGAAAGTTGTCCTTTCAAACCTTCTGCATCTTTGGCAGTTTCTACAACACCTTCAATGAGTTTAGTCATACCACCATAGTATTTGCTCAATGCCTCGCTAAATTTCTTGCTATCTTGCAATTCCATTTCATAAGCGGCGTTGAGAGAACTTAATGTTTTAGTAAGCGTCTGAATTTGTTGGTGGTAGGCTTTGGCATCAGTAGAGGCTTTAGCAAGTTCAGTTACTGCACCTACCGAAGTAGCCAAGTTTTTATTCATTTCAGTTAGGGAATTGGTAGCGAGTTTCACATTTTTCGCATACTCGGCAGTAGCTACGGAAGCCTCACCGATGGCAGTCATTTTGCTTACGCTATCAGAAAGTTGTTTCATACCGCTACCAAAGCTATTGACAGCATCAGGAGTGATAGCATTGGCTATTTGAGCTTCCAAAGCGGCAAGTTTGGCAACTACTTTTTCATCTTTTTGAGGTCCGCCACCCAAACCAGCCAAAGATTGTACCATTTTATCCCAATCGGGGTCAGTTTTAGGAGGATCAATAGGCATAAATGCATATAAGAAGAAAATTACAGCCTCAGTACCTAAACCAGCAATGAGCATAAAAGCGGCACCAGGCCAGTGCATTAGCTTAAATAATGCACCCAAAATTACGATAGAAGCACCTACACCTACAATTTTAGGAACAACGTAGGTATAAAATTTTTCTTTTGCACTAAGAACTTTGTAAGCCATTTTAGTAAAAATTTAAGGTTAAGAAAACAATACAAGGTTAAGAATTTGATATTTTTTATCGTACTCTTTTGATTTCGTTGCCAGACGAACGACCAAGGTAGGTCATTGCACAACGGAAACCTATAGATGTAGAAGTTGAATCAAAATGTTGGTAGGTACGAGTACCTGTTTCGAGGAAATAGGCAATATCTTTCCAAGAACCACCTCTTACCACACGGCGAGGATAGGCACTCAAATTACTATATCCGATACTATTAGCATCACCTTTTCTTACCTGAGGGTCAAAAACAGGGTTCATATCCCAAACGGTAGGTACAGCGGCTTCATAATAAGCATCTTGGCACCATTCGGCAACGTTTCCTGCCATATCATACAGTCCCCAGTCGTTGGCAAAGTAAGAAGCCACAGGAGCAGTATAAGCGAAACCATCATCATAGTAGTTACCCCTACCCGGTTTGAAGTTAGCAAGCATACAACCCAACGTATTGCGTACATAAGGATTACCCCAAGGGTATTTAGCTAAATTTCTGCCACCTCTTGCCGCATATTCCCATTCTGCTTCGGTAGGCAGACGGAAACGAGGGTTAGAAGGTAAGCCTTGCATAGCTCTGTGGTAGTCAAGGTGTAGCGTTCTCCACTGGCAGAAAGTCTGAGCGGCAGTCCATTTTACACCTACCACAGGGTAATCATCAAAAGCGGGGTGCATAAAATAATACTCCATCATAGGGTCGCCCATATGGTGAGCATATTCATTAGACCAGCGAAGTGTATCAGGGAAAATTTTATTCAAGAAATTACTATCCAAAGCGTTATTTTTAGATTGGTCGTAGCTCAAGCCCACGTACTGCATTACGTTGGCTTCATAGTCAGGGTCTAACTGCACGCCCCCGTTAGCACCTTTGTATGCGTAGGCAGTCATTACTTCTGTAAAGAGGCGGTACTGATTATTCGTAACCTCTGTTTCGTCCATAAAGAAGGCACTAATGGTAATTTGCTTGTTGTAGTTGATTTGTGTATGGGGTACATCTTCATCAGCTTGCCCCATATGGAAAGTACCCGCAGGAACAACCACCATACTTTGAGGTACGTACTGATCCCAACCGGGTCTTACAACATCAAAACGATATATTTCACCTTTAGATTTGATGATGCGGTCGTTGAGGTCTTTACTTTTCATTACATTCTTTTTGCCACCTCCAAGCAAGCCACACCCCTGCAAAAATGCACTCCCCACTACAAGCGAGGCTAACCAAACGTTGCGGAAATTCAAATTATTCATAACACCTTTGTTTTTTTAATTTTGAGAGTTTTCAATGCAAATATAATGCTAATTTTGATATTGCGTAATATCAAGCAAAAAATTTTACAATTTTTTTACATTGTGTTAGTGTCTTGTTCCGTGTCTGGGAGTTTCGGGAGTAGGTTTTCCGTATCTTTTCCACGCCAAACCATAACTAAGGAAAACCTCGTGAGATGTAGGAGCTTTACCTTGCCTACCAGAAATGGTGTAATCAAAAGCATACCCTACTCTCATACTATTATCTTTCAGAGGATACATTCCAATCATAGCAATCAGAGCATCAGATTGACGGAATGAAAGACCTCCCCAAAATTTTTGATTGTAAGTTCCCAGCACCGAAACCTCAACAGAAGTGGTTTTAAGAGTAGCTTCGGGAATGGTTTTAATCATTACAGAGGGCTGTAAGAGCCACTGGTCATTCAGCGGATAGTTGTAGCCTCCTGTTACATACAAATTACGAGCAAGTGCGTTATCTATAAGGTTATCTAATCCAAAACTAATTTGCGAGCCCAAAAGGTGATTACCCGCAAGACCTACATAAAAATCTTCTTGGCTATACCAAACTCCAAAAGCTAAATCAGGTTTGAGAGCCGTTTCTCTTCTACCAATCCAGTATTGAGCAACCGCATCATTGCCATCTACAAAACGAAACTTATTGCCGTCTACAGTTTGGCTATACACTCCTCCTCTTACCCCCACAGAAAGTTTGCCTTTATCTTCAAAAACGCTAAAATGATAATTTGCAGAAAGTTGAGCCTCTAAGCTAGTAAGCGGACCTCTCACATCTCTTACTACGTGCAAACCTACTCCTGTATTAGGCACGAAAATAAAAGGAGCCATTGCACTGAACATTTGCGTTTGAGGAGAGCCTCCATCATCAAAAGAAGCCGAGTATCCGAGCCATTGTGTTCTGTGCGTGAGGAAAAAATTTGCTTTTCCATCAGCACCCGCCACCGCTGGGTTGTAGTAAAACGGATTGAACATATATTGGCTGAACTGGGCATCTTGTTGAGCGTAGCCCAAGCGTACCAATACCAGTAAGGCAAATTGTAAGGATAAAAGGTATGTAAAATTTCTTTTCATCTACTTGTTTTAATAAGTGCTAATTTATTCTGCAATTTATGTAAAATTAAAAATAAAATGCAAATTTTTTTCAAACAATTTTTATTTTATTTTGTTGGCAAGCCTGATATAGGCTTCCAAAGCACCTGTCATTGAAGGTGCATTGGGCAAAGGAGCTTCAATGTCCAGTATTAAGCCTGCATCTTTCACAGCCTTGGCGGTAGTAGGTCCGAAAGCGGCTATGCGTGTATTTCCTTGCACAAAATCAGGGAAGTTGCTAAACAGCGAAGCAATCCCCGAAGGACTATAAAATACCAGAATATCATATTTTACATCAGCCAAATCCGAAAGGTCTGATGCTACCGTATGATACATCACACACTCGGTAAAATTGATGCCATTTTTTTCAAGCAAAGCGGGTAGCTCGTCTTTTCTAATATCGGAGCAAGGATACAAAAACTTTTCGTCTTTATTCTTTTTGATAGCAGGAAGCAAATCTTCTGCTGTCTTGATACCTGTAAAAATTTTTCTTTTACGTACTACAATATATTTCTGCAAATAATTAGCCGTTTGCTCTGAAATGCAAAAGTATTTCATTTCAGGGGGCATTTCTACTTTTAGCTCTTTGCAAATGCTAAAAAAGTGATCCACAGCATTGCGGCTGGTAAAAATAACTGCCGTAAATTCCAAAGGATTGATTTTTTGCTTACGAAAATCTTTCATATCAATCCTTTGTACTTCAATAAAAGAGCGAAAATCTATCTTCAAATTGTATTTCTTGGCAAGCTCAAAATAGGGAGATTTGGGGTCTGTGGGTTGAGGCTGTGTAACCAAAATGCTGGAAACAGGCTTCATTCGGTTTTTTACTTCCTTGAATAGCATTTCTTTCATTGCTTCAAAAAATTTATACCAAGATTTTCAAGATTTACAAAGAAATTTTCTACAAAAAATACTCGCAGAGCTATCTATTACGCAAATTCATCAAACTTCAAACCTCAAACTATAAACCTTTCAATCTGCTTTCATAGATTTTGCCCTGTACATCCCCCCCCCCAAG